>NZ_JBEXQK010000016.1:0-130002 GCF_040612535.1 Streptomyces sp. NPDC006368 | reverse complement strand
CCGCGGGCGGGCGCCGCCCCCCCCCCCCCGCGGCCGTAGGCCCGTCCGCGCGGAGCCCGCCCCCGGCGGCGGGGCGCGGCGGGGACCGGGAAGTCCGGAGGCGGGGTGGCCGACGCCGGTGGAGCGGGAGTCGGTCACCCCGGAACCGGGCGGGGTCAGGCCGTGCCGACCGGGACGCCGGCCTCCAGGTTGAGGACGGTGCCGCGTTCGCGGGCGCGGAGGGCCCAGCGAAGGCGCTCGTAACGGACCGGGGGCAGCATGCCGGACGCCTCCTCCTCGGTGACGAAGCGCCAGCCGCGCAGTTCGGAGCCCGGCAGCAGGACCCGGTCGGCCTGGGCGCCGGTGAGGCGACCGCCGTCGAAGAGGAGGCGCAGGCCGCCGTAGCCGGGCGGGCGGGGCGCTTCCCAGTCGACGAGGAGCAGTCTGGGTACGCCTTCGAGTTCGAGCCCTATCTCCTCGGCTACCTCCCTCATGCCGGCGCGGGCGGGTGGCTCGCCGGGTTCGACCACACCGCCGGGGAACTCCCAGCCGGGTTTGTAGGTGGGGTCGACGAGCAGGACGCGGTCCTGTTCGTCGAAGAGCAGCACTCCGGCGGCGAGCGTTTCGCCGGTCGGCTCCGGGGTCTGGACGATCTCGCACACGCCGGCTGTTCCGCCGCGTACCGCCTCGGCGATGGTCTCGGCGGTCTGATGGGGGGTGAGGTGGCTGTTGTCGACGGCGTACGCGTCGGTGGCCAGCCAGCCGCCGAGCGCGGCGCGGTAGGGCTCGATGTGGTCGTACGCCCACTGCCGCACGCGCTCGTTGCCGTCCGGGTCGCCGTCGAACTCCTCACGGGCGGCGATACGCCTGCGCAGGATCGTTTCATCCGGTGTCAGTACGACATGGTGGACGGCTATGCGGCGGGAGGCGAGCCCGCCGAATATCTCATCGCGGTACTCCTGGCGCAGCAGCGTCATGGGCACCACCAGCACCCCGCCGACCTCGGCGAGCAGCGCGGCGGCGGTGTCCACGACCAGGCGCCGCCACATGGGCAGGTCCTGGTAGTCGGTCACCTCGGCGAACCGCTTCTGCGGCAGCAGGTGGCGCAGCGTGCCGCCGATGATCTCGGGGTCGTACAAGGTGCTGTTCGGGATCAGATCGATCAGTTCGCGCGCGGCGCCGGTCTTGCCCGCACTGAACGCACCGTTGATCCAGACGATCACGGCTCCCCCTCCTCCGTAGCCCCCAGTGGCTTGCCCGCACCACCCTGCCACGGAAACCCGCCGCCGGACAGGACGGCTCGTAGACACTGTCTACTCCTCCTGGTAGACAGCGTCCATGCAGGAACCGCGTGAACACGACACAGGGTTGCGCGCCCGTCTGGTCGAGACCGGGGTGGAGTTGGTCACCGGGGAAGGGACCCAGTCCCTGTCGCTGCGGGAGATCGCCCGCCGGGCCGGGGTGTCCCACGGGGCTCCCCGGCGCTACTTCCCCACCCACCTGTCGCTGCTGTCCGCCATCGCCCGGGAGGGCTTCACCGCCCTCGCCGCCAGGGCGGCCGAGGCCATCGGAGCGATCGGGGATGGCGGGGACGCCGGGGTCGCCGGCCCGACCGAGACGAGGGGTGGGGCCCGGACCGCGTCCCCCCGGGACCAACTCCTGGCGCTGGGGCGCGTCTACCTGGACTTCGCCCTGACCAACCGCGGCATGTTCGAGCTGATGTTCCGCCACGATCTGCCGGAGAGCGACGCCTTGGGTCCGCGCGGGACGAGCCTGCCGCTCTTCGACATGTTCGTCGACCTGGTCGGCCGCGCGGGGCCCCGGACCGACGCCCCGCCCGACGTCGTCGCGGGCGCCCTGTGGGCGAACCTGCACGGCATCGCCCAACTGTGGGGCCGGGGCAGCCTCCGGCCGGCGACGGGGTCGGACGACGTCGAACCGCTGCTGCGCGCCGCGATCGACGCCCACCTCGGTCCGGGACGCCGATGAGCGCGGCGCGGCATCGACGCCTCGTCGTGGGTGGCAGCGTCGCCGGCGCCGCCCTCGTGCCCCTGGAGACGACGGTTCTGGCGGTTGTGCAGCCCACCATGCGGCGGGGCCTGCACGCCTCGTTCGTCGCGGTCCAGTGGACCAGTGGACCAGTGGACCACTACGGGCTACCTCGTCGCGGTCGCGAGCCTGCTGGTCCTCGCCGGGCGCCTCGGCGACCTGTACGGCCACCGGCGGGTGTTCGCCGTCGGGATCCTCGGCTTCGGGGCGACCCCGGCGGGGATCGGCGTGGCACCCGGCGTCGGCTGGGTGGCGCCGCGCGCCGTCCGTTCCCCGCGACGCCGACCGGAGAGGCACGGTTCCATAGATCCCGACTGTTACCCTTCGTGCCCGAATGGGCAGATTGCGTTGTTCACGGGAGGGCGCGTGAAGATCACCTGCGTCGGCGGCGGGCCCGCCGGGCTCTACTTCTCGATCCTCATGAAACGACAGGACCCCTCCCACGACATCACCGTCCACGAGCGCGACCCGGCCGGTTCGACGTACGGCTGGGGAGTGACGTACTGGCCGGGGCTGCTCGACAAGCTCCACGCCCATGACCCCGAGTCCGCGCGCGCCATCAGCCGGAGCTCGGTCCGCTGGAGCGGCGGCGTCGCGCACATCCACGGGGGTACGACGGTGCACGACGGCGACGAGGGCTTCGGCATCAGCCGGCGCCGGCTGCTCGCCCTCCTCGCCGAGCGGGCCGATTCCCTGGGTGTGCGGATCGCCTACGAGCGGGAGATCCCGGGCGGGGCGGAGTTCCCGGACTCCGACCTGGTCGTGGCCGGTGACGGCGTTCACAGCGGGCTGCGCGACCGCCACGCCGACCACTTCGGCACCGAGGTCACGAGCGGGCGCAACAAGTACATCTGGCTCGGCACCACCAAGGTGTACGACACCTTCACCTTCGCCTTCGTGGAGACGGCGCACGGCTGGATCTGGTGCTACGCCTACGGGTACGACGCGGACCGCAGCACCGTCGTCATCGAGTGCTCGCCGGACACCTGGCGGGGCCTCGGGCTGGACCGGGCGGCCGAGGCCGACGGGCTGGCGCTGCTGGAGGAGCTGTTCGCCGAGCCGCTGGACGGGCACCGGCTGATCGGCCGGGAGAAGGCCGACGGCGCCGCGCGGTGGCTGAACTTCCGCACGGTGACCAACCGGACCTGGCACCGCGACAACGTCGTCCTGATCGGCGACGCCGCCCACACCACCCACTACTCCATCGGCGCGGGCACCACACTCGCGCTCGAGGACGCGATGGCCCTGGCCGCGGCGGTGCGCGAGACCCCCGAGCCGCGGCAGGCACTCGCGCGCTACGAACGGGAGCGGATCGCCGCCCTCCTGCCGGTCCGCAGCGCGGCCCACTACAGCGCCCAGTGGTACGAGAACCTCCCCCGCTACGTCCGGCTCGAACCGGCGCGGATGTTCGCGCTGCTGGGCCAGCGGCACTCCCCGCTGCTGCCGTACGTGCCGCCGCAGCTGTACTACCGGATCGACCGGGCGGCCGAGCGGATGGAGGCGCTGCGCCGGTTCAAGCGCTGGCTGGGCCCGAGGGTCGCGCGGACGCTGCAGAGCCGCAGCCGCTGAGGGGCCGCGGTCGCGGACGGGCCGCCGCCGGGGTGCGTGGACCGGCCGGGTCGGCCCGGCCGGCGGGTTCGCGGTCGTCCACCGGCACTTCGGACCGCGCCATCGCGGACGTACGGGAGCGCGTTCCGCGGGCGAGCGCGGCGGCGGTCCGGGAGCGCATCCTGTCCGGCCGCGGCGCCGGGCCGCGTCCGCCCCTCCACCGCTGAGGGATCCTCACCCGCTGCGCGACACCACGAGCGTCCGGGGACGTCAGCCGCTGAGCGACACCGCCGTCGGCGCCTCGTCGTGGCCGCGCGGCGATACGGCCGCCGCCGCACCCAGCAGCCCCGCGTCGGTGCCCGTGACGGCCGGGGCGACCGTCAGACGCTGGACGAAGGAGAGGGTGGCGTAGTCGCGCAGGGCGCGCCGCAGGGGGGTGAACAGCACGTCACCGGCGCCCGCCACTCCCCCGCCGATCACCGCGATCCCGATCTCGACCAGTGTCGCGGTGGCGGCGATCCCGGCGGCCAGTGCCTGCGCGGCGCGCTCGAAGGACGCCACCGCGACCGGGTGCCCGGCGCGCGCCGCGGCGGCCACGGCGGCGGCCGTGGTGTCGCCGTCGGGGCCGGGACGCCAGCCGTTCTGCAGGGCGCGGCGGGCGATGTTGGGGCCGCTGGCGATCCGCTCCACGCAGCCGCGCGACCCGCAGGGGCAGGGGTCGCCGTCCAGGTCGACGCTGATGTGCCCGATGTGCCCGGCGTTGCCGGTCGGCCCGGTGTGGAGCCGGCCGCCCAGGACGAGACCGCCGCCCACGCCCGTCGACACGACCATGCACAGGGCGTTGTCGTAACCCCGGGCGGCGCCCTGCCAGTGCTCGGCGGCGGTCATCGCGACTCCGTCCCCGACGAGCCGGACGGGCAGGCCGCCGGTGGCCGCGCCCACCCGTTCGACGAGGGGGTAGCGGCGCCAGCCGGGGACGTTGACGGGGCTGACGGTGCCGGCGGAGGCGTCGACCGGTCCCGCGCTGCCGATGCCGACGGCGGTGACGCCGGCCCACAGCGGGGACGCCGCGAGTCCGGCCAGGACGTCCTCGACGGCGCGCATCACCGTCTCGCCGTCCTCCCGCGCGGGGGTCGGCCGCTGGACCCGTACGAGAATCTCGCCGTCGTCGCCCACCAGCGCGCCGGCGATTTTGGTGCCGCCGATGTCGAGCGCGGCGACGAGGTGCGAGTGCATCGGTGTGGGATCCCCCGTACGAGCTGTCGTCACCCGCGGACACAGAGCGGGCGCAGGAAGAGTCTGCCCTACTCTCCGCTGCTCTGACAACGTTGTCCAGGGCCTATGCTCGACGCCACACCCTGCGGACACCCCGCGGACACCTCCGCGGGGTGTCCGCAGGCGCCCTCGCAGACCGGACGACGACAGGACAGCGCACCGTGGCCGAGACCGACCGCCGCCCCGACCATCGCTACGGCAACCGGCCCACCATGAAGGATGTCGCCGCCCGCGCGGGCGTCGGGCTCAAGACCGTCTCGCGCGTGGTGAACGGCGAGCCGGGCGTCACGCCCGACACGGAGCGCCGGGTCCAGGAGGCCATCGAGGTCCTCGGCTTCCGCCGCAACGACAGCGCGCGGGTGCTGCGCAAGGGCCGCACCGCCTCCATCGGCCTCGTCCTGGAGGACCTCGCCGACCCGTTCTACGGCCCGCTCAGCCGCGCGGTCGAGGAGGTCGCCCGGGCGCACGGCGCGCTGCTCATCAACGGGTCCAGCGCCGAGGACCCGGACCGGGAGCAGGAGCTGGCCCTCGCGCTGTGCGCGCGCCGCGTCGACGGGCTAATCGTCATCCCGGCCGGCACCGACCACCGCTACCTGGAGCCGGAGATCAAGGCGGGCATCGCGACGGTGTTCGTGGATCGCCCGCCGGGGCGCATCGACGCGGACGTGGTGCTCTCCGACAGCTTCGGCGGCGCTCGCGCGGGCGTGGCGCACCTGGTCGCGCACGGCCACCGGCGCATCGGCTTCATCGGCGACCAGCCGCGTATCCACACCGCCGTGGAGCGGCTGCGCGGCTACCGGGCGGCGATGGAGGACGCCGGTCTGCCGGTCGACGACCGGTGGGTGTCGCTCGGTTCGACGGAGCCGGGGCGGGTCCGGGACGCCGTCGCGGCGATGCTGTCCGGCGCCGAACCGGTGACCGCGATATTCGCGGGCAACAACCGGGTGACGGTGACGGCCGTGCGGGAGCTGGCGGGGCGCGAGCGCCGGGTGGCGCTGGTGGGGTTCGACGACATCGAACTCGCGGACCTGCTGGGCATCACGGTCATCGCGCAGGACGCCGCCGCGCTGGGGCGCACGGCGGCGGAGCGGCTCTTCCGCCGGCTGGACGGCTCGGAGGACGCCCCGGCGCGGGTGGTGCTGGGGACGACGCTGATCGCCCGCGGCTCGGGCGAGCTCCCGCCGTCGTAGGCGAGGACGGGTCGGGCCGGCGGTCGCGGGGTCAGCACACGGGCAGGCCGGGCACCGGGGCGTCGTTGTCGCCGCCCTTGATGTACACGTCGCTCACCCATACGCCGGTGTTGCCGCTGTCGTCGTCGGTCTTCGCCCACCAGACGTTGGTCCACGCCCCGTCGGTCTCCCGGCGTCCGAGGTTCGCCTGGCAGTAGAAGTAGTTGGTGCCCGCGTTGAGGATGCCCGCCTCGCCGCCGTCGCCGCGGTAGGACTTCGCGGTACGCCACACCTGGCAGTTGTACTTGCCGCCGCCGATGGAGTGGCAGACGGGCGCGGGGGCGGGGTCGCCTCCGCCACCGGTCGTCGTGGCGGAGCCGGACGTGCCGCCATCGCTGCCCGTGCCGGTGGAGCCGCCGCTGCCGGAGCCGCCCGTCGCGTTGCCGCCGGTGTCCCCGTCGCCCTTGCCGCCTTCCGTGGCCCTGCCGTCGGCGCCCTTGTCCGCCCCGGGGACGGCCGGCTTGCGGGACGGCGAGGGCGGCGTGTCGCCGGTCTTCGCCGGTTCGGTGTCCGGCGTTCCACTGGGCGATGACGCGGCGGCGCCCCGGTCGAGCGCGCGGCCGGGCCCCGCGCCGCCGGGCGCCGGGTCCACCGTGTCGCCGGCGAGTTCCTGGCCGGATGCGGGCTGTTCGCCGTCCATGAGGGCGTACGCGACGCCCCCGCCGGCCAGCAGGACGGCCGCCGTCGCCGCCGCGACGAGCAGCTTGGCGCGGCTCCTGCGCGCCGCCGCCCGCGGCGCCCGAGACGTGGAGGACGTGGCCGGGGAGCCCGCGGACGGGGGCTCGGCGGACGCGGTGCCCGCGGGTGCGGGATGGGCGGCGGGCGCCGGGTGCGCGGGGGCCGGGCCGAAGCCCTGGGGCGCGGGCGGCAGGACGGTGCGCTCGGTGGGCACGTACGTCGTGGCGGGCGCCGCCCTGCCGTCCCCGACCGCGGCGAGCAGCCGCGCCGCCGTCGCCGCGTCCGGGCGCCGCGCCGGGTCCTTGTGCATCAACTGCTGGAGTACGGGGGCGAGGGCGCCGGCCCGGCGCGGCTCGGGCAGCGGCTCGACGACGATCGCGGTGAGCGTCGACCACGTCGACGTACGGCGGAAGGGGGAGGCGCCCTCGACCGCGGCGTACAGCGTGGCTCCCAGCGCCCAGATGTCGGACGCCGGTCCCGGGTCCTGGCCCTGCGCCCGCTCCGGGGCGAGGTAGTCCAGCGAACCGACGATCTCGCCGCTGCGGGTGAGGTGGGTGGTGGAGCCGTCGCCGGGGTCCTCCATGGCGGCGATGCCGAAGTCGGTGAGGACGACGCGGCCTCCCCGGTCCAGAAGGACGTTGCCCGGCTTGACGTCGCGGTGCAGCACACCGACGGCGTGGGCGGCGCCCAGCGCCTCCATGACCTTGGCGCCGATCGCGGCGGCCTCGCGCGGGTCCATGACGCCGCGTTCGTTCAGGACGTCGTCGAGGGAGGGGCCGTCGATGAGCTCCATGACGATGACCGGCCGGCCCCGGTGGTCGGCGACGTCGTGCACGGAGATGACTCCGGGGTGGCGCACGCGCGCGGCGGCCCGCGCCTCGCGCTGCATCCGCAGCCGCAGGTCGGCGAGTTCATGGCCGGAGGAGTCCGTGTACGTGCGGAGCTCCTTGACGGCCACCTCACGGCCCAGCACCTCGTCGAGCGCGCGCCAGACGACGCCCATGCCGCCGCGGCCGAGCTGCCGGACGACCCGGTAGCGCCCGGCGATCAGTTCGTTCTCCCCCGAAGACACCGCTGCCCCGTTCCCTGTGTCATGTTCCCGTCCGAACGCGTACAGAGTACGGGGCAGCGGTGCCGGCCTTGGCGCCCTACTGGGCGGTGGCCGTCAGATCGCCGCGCCGGGGCGCGGCGAAGCCGTCGAGGTCGGCCCGGGTCAGCCCGGTGAGGCGGGCGACCTCGTCGGTGTCGAGGGCGCCGCAGTCGATGCCGCGCAGGAGGTAGGAGCTGAGGGCCTTGGCGGTGGCGGGCTCGTCCATGACGTCTCCGCCCGCGTGGGTGGCGTAGGCGGACAGGCGGGCGGCGGCCTGCCGGAAGCCCTCGCGGTAGAAGGCGAAGACGGCGGCGTAGCGGGTGGGCAGGTGGCCCGGGTGCATGTCCCAGCCCTGGTAGTAGGCGCGGGCCAGGGCGCGGCGGGTGAGGCCGTAGTGCAGGCGCCAGGCGTCGTGGACCTTCTCGGTGGGGCCGACCGGGAGCACGTTGGTGGAGCCGTCGGAGACGCGTACGCCGGTGCCGGCGGCGGCGACCTGCATGATCGCCTTGGCGTGGTCGGCGGCCGGGTGGTCGCTGGCCTGGTAGGCGGCGGAGACGCCGAGGCAGGCGCTGTAGTCGAAGGTGCCGTAGTGCAGGCCGGTGGCGCGGCCCTCGGCGGCGTCGATCATGCGGGCGACGGTGGCGGTGCCGTCGGCGGCGAGGATGGCCTGGCTGGTCTCGATCTGGATCTCGAAGCCGATCCGTCCGGGGTTGAGGCCGCGTGCCTTCTCGAACTCCTCCAGCAGTCGCACCATGGCGGTGACCTGCTCCGGGTAGGTGACCTTGGGGAGGGTGAGGACCAGGCCGTCGGGCAGGCCGCCGGCCTCCATGAGGCCGGTGAGGAAGATGTCGAGGGTGCGGATGC
The DNA here is from genome assembly GCF_040612535.1 of Streptomyces sp. NPDC006368. Lineage (NCBI taxonomy): Bacteria > Bacillati > Actinomycetota > Actinomycetes > Kitasatosporales > Streptomycetaceae > Streptomyces > Streptomyces sp. NPDC006368. The sequence continues at coordinate 121,290 of NZ_JBEXQK010000016.1, read as the reverse complement.
CCCGGTCGCGTACGGCGGCCTCCATGCACTTCATGCGGATGCCCATGTACGGGGCGGCGGTGCCCCCGGCGTACGCCTCGGAGACCAGGCGGGCGGCGCGGGCGGCGTGGGTGTCCTCGTCCCCGCCGCCGTAGCCGTCCTCGAAGTCGACGCGGAGGTCCTCGATGGGCTCGCGCTCCAGCTTGGCCCGCACGCGCGCGTGGACGTCGTCGGCGAGCTCGTCCGAGAGGCCGAGGACGGCGGCGAGGGAGGCGGCGTCGGGAGCGTGCTCGTCGAGCATGGCGAGCGCCTGGTCGCCCCAGGAGCGGATGGTGCCGGCCGCGAAGGCGTCACCGGGTACGTAGACGGTGTGGACGGGCTGACGGGTGCCGGGATCGCCCGGGTAACGGCGGGCGAGCTCGGCGTCCACCGACACGAGCGAGGCGCTGATGCCCTCGCTGACCGCACCGGCGAGACTCGTCGCCGCCTTCTCCTGCTGACCCATGCTCCGCACCCTCCGCGCTCTCACGATCCGCTTTTCCGCTTCACGGAATCAACAATCCGCATGGCGAAGTTAATGGGTGGCCCTGACATGCGTCAATGGTCCATCGAACGACCGGGGGCCGCGCGGTGGGAATCACCACGCGGCCCCGGGGCCGTACAGATGCCGCAGGTCAGCCCTTGCGGGCCTTGACCTCTTCGGTCAGCTGCGGGACGACCTCGAAGAGGTCGCCGACCACGCCGTAGTCGACCAGGTCGAAGATCGGGGCCTCGGCGTCCTTGTTGATGGCCACGATGGTCTTGGAGGTCTGCATACCCGCGCGATGCTGGATCGCGCCGGAGATGCCCGCCGCCACGTACAGCTGCGGCGAGACCGACTTGCCGGTCTGGCCGACCTGGTTGGTGTGCGGGTACCAGCCGGCGTCGACGGCGGCACGCGAGGCGCCGACGGCGGCACCGAGCGAGTCGGCGAGGGCCTCGATGACCGAGAAGTTCTCGGCGCCGTTGACGCCACGGCCGCCGGAGACCACGATCGCGGCCTCGGTCAGCTCGGGGCGGCCGGTCGACTCGCGCGGGGTGCGGGAGACGACCTTGGTGCCGGTGGCCTTCTCAGAGAAGGAGACCGAGAGCGCCTCGACGGCGCCCGCGGCCGGGGCGGCCTCCACGGCGGCCGAGTTCGGCTTGACCGTGATGACCGGGGTGCCCTTGGAGACACGGGACTTGGTGGTGAAGGAGGCGGCGAACGCGGACTGCGTGGCCACCGGGCCCTCGTCGCCGGCCTCGAGGTCGACGGCGTCGGTGATGATGCCGGAGCCGATACGGACCGCCAGGCGGGCCGCGACCTCCTTGCCCTCGGCGGAGGACGGGACGAGCACGGCGGCCAGGGAACCCCCGGCGGACACCGCCTCGTACGCGGCCTGCAGCGCGTCCACCTTCGGTACGACGAGGTAGTCGGCGAACTCGGGGGCGTCGGCGGTGAGGACCTTCACGGCGCCGTGCTCGGCGAGCGTGGCGGCGGTGGCCTCGGCGCCGGAGCCGAGGGCGACGGCGACCGGCTCGCCGATGCGGCGGGCGAGGGTCAGCAGCTCCAGGGTGGGCTTGCGGACGGCGCCGTCCACGTGGTCGACGTAGACGAGAACTTCAGCCATGGGACTTCAATCTCCTGCGATGCGAAGAGCTGGGGGCGGGTGAGTGGCTCGCGCGAGCCCTAGATGAACTTCTGGCTCGCGAGGAATTCGGCCAGCTGCTTGCCGCCCTCGCCCTCGTCCTTGACGATCGTGCCGGCCGTACGGGCCGGACGCTCCGCCGCCGAGTCGACCTTGGTCCAGGAGCCCTCGAGGCCGACCTCGTCGGCGTCGATCTCCAGGTCCTCCAGGTCCAGCGACTCCACCGGCTTCTTCTTGGCGGCCATGATGCCCTTGAAGGACGGGTAGCGGGCCTCGCCCGACTGGTCCGTCACGGACACGAGGGCCGGCAGGGACGCCTCCAGCTGCTCGGACGCGGTGTCACCGTCGCGGCGGCCCTTGACGGTACCGTCCTCGACCGAGACCTCGGAGAGCAGGGTGACCTGCGGGACGCCCAGGCGCTCGGCGAGGATCGCCGGAAGGACGCCCATGGTGCCGTCGGTGGACGCCATGCCGCAGATGACCAGGTCGTAACCGGTCTTCTCGATCGCCTTGGCGAGCACCAGCGACGTGGCCATGACGTCGGAGCCGTGCAGGTCGTCGTCCTCGACGTGGACGGCCTTGTCGGCGCCCATGGACAGCGCCTTGCGCAGGGCGTCCTTGGCGTCCTCGGGGCCGACGGTGAGCACGGTGATCTCCGCGTCGTCGGCGTCCTCGGCGATCTGCAGCGCCTGCTCCACCGCGTACTCGTCCAGCTCCGACAGCAGGCCGTCGACGTCGTCGCGGTCGACGGTCAGGTCATCGGCGAAGTGCCGGTCGCCGGTGGCGTCGGGCACGTACTTCACACAGACAACGATCCTCAAGCTCACGCCGGCTCTCCTACACATCGTCATAACTGGGCTGCCTTGTTGCACGCAGCATAGGCGCCTGATGGGACGGTTTCCGCTCGGGGCGGTGGCCGCCCCGCACGAAATATTACTCGTCAGTACACCCAGTGCTTTCCCGGTAAGCAAGCGCTTTGAACTGTGACCTTGCCAACGCTGAGTAACGGGGGTGTACGACCAGGATCCCTCAGTCCCTCAGCGCGTTGAAGCGCCCCTGGTGATACAGCAGCGGCCGGCCGCCGCCCTGCGCGTCACCGCCGTGCGCGTCACCGGCGACCGCCTGGGCGACGACGATGCGGTGGTCGCCCGCGGGGACGCGCGCCACCACGCGGCACACCAGCCAGGCGAGTACGCCGTCGAGCACGGGGACGCCCTGGGGACCCGGCCGCCAGGCGGTCGGCGCGGCGAAGCGGTCGGCGCCGCTGCGGGAGAAGGTGGCGGCGAGCTCCCGCTGGTGCTCGCCGAGTATGTGGACGCCGACGTGCCCGGCCTCGGAGAGGACCGGCCAGCTGGAGGAGGACGTGCCCACGCCGAACGAGATCAGCGGCGGCTCGGCCGCGACCGACGTGAGGGACGTGGCCGTGAAGCCGACGGGCCGCTCCCCCTGGGCCGTGATGACCGCGACGCCCGCCGCGTGCCGCCGGAAGACCGAGCGGAGCAGGTCGGGTGAGGCGCGCCGGGCGGAGGTATCGAGGCCGAGGTCGGACGAGGCGGTCATGGGGCGTCAGCCTGACGAGGCGTGAGGGGATCGGTCAAGGGCGCCCCGGGATGTGGGAGATGCGTCACGGCCTGTCACACCGCGTGTCCGAGAGCCGCGATGACATCGACCTTGCGCGGCTGGCCGGCCGCCCTCCGTACGATCCGGCCGGCGGCGTCGAGCACCAGCACGGTGGGGGTCTTCACGACGCCCAGGGCGCGCACGAGGTCGAGGTGGTCCTCGGCGTCGATCTCGACATGGGCGACGCCCTCGACCATCGCCGCCACCTCGGCCAGGATTCGCCGGGTGGCCTGGCAGGGCCGGCAGAAGGCGCTGGAGAACTGGACGAGCGTCGCCCGTGTCCCGAGGGGCACCCCCAGCTCGCCCGGCCCCAGCACATCGATCGACGCGCCGCCGCGCGCGTCACCCGGCGCGCCGTCCGGTACGTCACCGTGCGCGCCGTCCGGTGCGCCGCCGCGCACCCGACCGCGCAGGTCCTTCTCCGCCACCGCTTCCACCCTCTCTCCCCGGCCCCGGCACCATCCTGACGTGCAGCGCTCGCGGGGCCCGCGGTGATTCCCCCCGACGGCTCCGAGCGGCCGTGACGTGACGAGAATCTCGCGTCCCGGCGCCGTCAGGACTGGCCTGTACGGCGGACATGCGGCACGATCTGCCCATGCCGGATACCTACGGCTGCGTAACTTCAGCTGGGAGACACCCTCCCCCTGGCTTCGAGAAGAAGGGTCTTTCCCCGTGGCAGAACTCGTCTATCGGCCGGTCATCGGCGCCGCTCTCACCATGTTCAAGGCGCTCGACCTGAAGATCGACACTCAGGGTTCGGAGAACATTCCGCGCACCGGCGGGGCGGTGCTGGTCAGCAACCACATCAGCTACCTGGACTTCATCTTCTCGGGTCTCGCGGCGCTGCCGCAGAAGCGCCTGGTGCGCTTCATGGCGAAGGAGTCGGTGTTCCGGCACAAGATCTCCGGGCCCCTGATGCGCGGTATGAAGCACATCCCCGTAGACCGCGACCAGGGTGAGGCGGCGTACCACCACGCGCTGGAGTCGCTGCGGTCGGGCGAGATCATCGGGGTCTTCCCCGAGGCGACCATCTCGCAGTCGTTCACGCTCAAGAGCTTCAAGTCGGGTGCGGCGCGCCTGGCCCAGGAGGCCGGCGTGCCGCTGATCCCGATGGCGCTGTGGGGCACCCAGCGGGTCTGGACGAAGGGCCGGCCGCGCAACTTCAAGCGCAGCCACATCCCGGTGACGATCCGGGTCGGCGAGCCGGTGGAGGCCCCCACCGACCAGTACGCGGGGGCGATCACGCGGCGGCTGCGCGAGCGCGTGCAGGAGCTGCTGGAAGCCGCGCAGCGCTCCTACCCCGTCCGCCCGAAGGACGCGACGGACACCTGGTGGGTGCCGGCGCACCTCGGGGGGACGGCACCGACCCCCGCCCAGGTGCGCGAGGCCGGCTGATCAGCCGCGGGGCCCCGGACCGGCCGGGCGCCCGCGGGCACACGGAACGCAACGGCCGGCCGGAGGCGTTCACCTCCGGCCGGCCGTACAGCGCGTGCGTGTGCCACCCGCTCAGCGGGCCATCTCCTCCTTGAGTGCCAGCACGAAGGCGTCCACGTCGTCCTCCGTCGTGTCGTACGAGCACATCCAGCGCACGTCGCCCGCCGCCTCGTTCCAGAAGTAGAAGCGGAAGCGCTCCTGGAGGCGCAGGCTCACCTCGTGCGGCAGGCGCGCGAAGACCGCGTTGGCCTGGACGGGGTAGAGGATCTCCACCCCGTCGACCGCGCGCACGCCCTCCGCGAGGCGCTGTGCCATCGCGTTGGAGTGCCGGGCGTTGCGCAGCCACAGGTCCTTGGCGAGCAGCGCCTCGAACTGCACCGACAGGAACCGCATCTTCGAGGCCAGCTGCATCGACATCTTGCGCAGGTGCTTCATGTGGCGGGCCGCGTCCCGGTTGAGGACGACCACGGCCTCGCCGAACAGCATGCCGTTCTTGGTGCCGCCGTACGACAGGACGTCCACGCCCACCGCGTTGGTGAACGCACGCATCGGTACGTTCAGCGACGCGGCCGCGTTGGCTATCCGGGCGCCGTCGAGGTGGACCTTCATGCCCAGGCCGTGGGCGTGCTCGACGATCGCGCGGATCTCGTCCACCGTGTAGACGGTGCCCAGTTCGGTGTTCTGGGCGATCGAGACGACCTGCGGCATGGCGCGGTGCTCGTCGTCCCAGCCGAACGCCTGCCGGTCGATGAGCTCGGGCGTCAGCTTGCCGTCCGGGGTGGGTACGGTCAGCAGCTTCAGCCCGGCCATGCGCTCGGGCGCGCCGCCCTCGTCCACGTTGATGTGCGCGGACTCGGCGCAGATGACCGCGCCCCAGCGGTCGGTCAGGGCCTGGAGGGCCGTGACGTTGGCGCCGGTGCCGTTGAAGACGGGGAACGTCTCGGCGGTCGGGCCGAAGTGGCTGTGCATGATCCGCTGGAGGTGCTCGGTGTAGACGTCCTCGCCGTAGGCGACCTGGTGGCCGCCGTTGGCGAGGGCGATCGCGGCGAGGACCTCCGGGTGGACACCGGCGTAGTTGTCGCTGGCGAAGCCCCGTACGGCCGGGTCGTGGTGCCGCCGGGCGTCGGTATTGACCGGCGGGGCCGGCGGGGTCATGGCTTGGGGGTCAGCCACAGGCGCTGTCCATTCACTTCCTGGGCGGGCTTCTCCCAGACCCCGGCGATGGCGTCGGCCAGGTCCTTGGCGTCCGTGAAGCCCGCGAACTTCGCATTCGGGCGCTCGGCGCGCATCGCGTCGTGCACCAGTGCCTTGATCACCAGAATGGCAGCCGCGGCCTTCGGCCCTTCGTCGCCCCCCGCCTTGCGGAAGGCGTCGGCGAGCGCGAGGGTCCACGCCTCGGCCGCCGCCTTGGACGCGGCGTACGCGGCGTTCCCGGCGGTCGGCTGGGTGGCGCCGGAGGCGCTGACCAGCACGAAACGGCCGCGGTCGCTGCGCAGCAGCCCGTCGTGGAAGGCGAGGGAGGTGTGCTGGACCGTGCGGATCAGGAGCTTTTCCAGCAGGTCCCAGTCGGCCAGGTCGGTCTCGGCGAAGGTCGCGCTGCCACGCCAGCCGCCGACGAGGTGGACCAGGCCGTCGATGCGGCCGAACTCGTTCTCGGTCTTGGCCGCCCACTCGCGGGTGGCGTCCAGGTCGAGCAGGTCGACCGTGTCGCCGGTGACGGTGGCGCCGCCGTGCGCGTACCGGGCGGCGTCGACCGCCTCGGCGAGGCGTGCCGGGTTCGCGTCCGAGGCGACGACCGTCGCGCCGGCCTCCGCGAGCCGCAGCAGGGTGGCGCGCCCCGCGGGGCCCGCGGCGCCCGCCACCGCGATCACGGCCCCTTCGAGCGGGCCGCCGTTGCCGTTCAGGTAGCTGTTCATGGGCGTCGCCTCCTCCTCCGTACGAGCGCTCACGCGGCGACCCCCGAGGCGCGGTCGGCGCCGGCCGCTCCGGTGGAGCCGGTGCCCGCACCGGGCGACGCGGCTCGCTCCGCGGTGATCCCCTTGGTGGAGGCGATCACGTCCTTCAGCTTCTTGGAGAGCGCCTCATAGAACATGCTGAGCGGAAACTCGTCCGGAAGCACGTCGTCGACCAGCTTGCGCGGCGGCAGCGTCAGGTCGAGCGCGTCGGGGCCCTTGGCCCAGCGGGAGCCGGGGTGCGGGGCGAGGTAGGTGGAGACCAGCTCGTACGCGGCGAACCAGTGGACCAGCTTGGGGCGGTCGATGCCGTCGCGGTACAGCTTCTCGATCTCTCCGCAGAGCTGGTTGGTGACCTGCGGGGCCCGCTCCCAGTCGATCTTGAGGGTGTTGTCGGTCCAGCGCACCACGTCGTGCTTGTGGAGGTACGCGAAGAGCAGCTGGCCGCCGAGGCCGTCGTAGTTGCGGACGCGGTCGCCGGTGACCGGGAAGCGGAACATCCGGTCGAACAGCACGGCGTACTGCACGTCGCGGCCGTGCTGGTTGCCCTCGGCCTCCAGTTTCACGGCCTCCTTGAAGGCGGTGAGGTCGCAGCGCAGCTCCTCCAGGCCGTACATCCAGAACGGCTGGCGCTGCTTGATCATGAACGGGTCGAACGGCAGGTCGCCGTGGCTGTGGGTGCGGTCGTGGACCATGTCCCACAGCACGAACGCCTTCTCGCAGCGCTCCTGGTCGCCGAGCATCTCGCGGATGTCGTCGGGCAGGTCGAGGCCGAGGAGGTCCACGGCGGCCTCGGTGACGCGGCGGAAGCGGGCGGCCTCGCGGTCACAGAAGATGCCGCCCCAGCTGAAGCGCTCGGGGGCCTCGCGGACGGCGATGGTCTCCGGGAAGAGGACGGCCGAGTTGGTGTCGTAGCCGGAGGTGAAGTCCTCGAAGGTGATGCCGCAGAAGAGCGGGTTGTCGTAGCGGGTGGCCTCCAGCTCGGCCAGCCACTCCGGCCACACCATGCGCAGCACGACGGCTTCGAGGTTGCGGTCGGGGTTGCCGTTCTGCGTGTACATCGGGAACAGCACGAGGTGCTGCAGGCCGTCGACACGGTTCGCGGCGGGCTGGAACTTCAGGAGTGAGTCCAGGAAGTCCGGGACGGCGAAGCCGCTGTCGGACCATTTGCCCAGGTCGGCGACCAGCGCGCGGTGGTAGGCGGCGTCGTGCGGTACCAGCGGGGAGAGCTGCTCCACGGCCGCGACGACGCGGGTGAGCGCGGCGTCGACCGTCGCGCGGGAGGGGGCGCCCTCGGCGGCGAGGTCGATGGAGCCGTCGGCGGACTGCCAGGTACGGATTTCCTCCACGGCATTCTTGAGCTCGGGCCAGGCCGGGTGCTCGATCACCCGGGGGTCCGCCCCCGCGTCGGTGGCTATGGCCCCACCAGGAGCATCCTGCACAAGAATTTCCGTCATCACTCTTCCTCCACGGGAGAACCTCGCGTTAAGGCACCGTATCCATGCGCGGTTCTCCGCCACAAGTGGAGACGGAATAAATTATCCTGCCGACCCCCTATGGTCACCGCTGTTTTTCCTGTCCGACATGGCGAACGCGCGCGCATCCGCTCCGCGACGAAGGCCGCCCCAGGAGGAGCCCGGCTTGCACAGGCTCCACCGGGCGGTCGAGGACACGCCCACGCGCGGGTGACGCCGGCCGGGCCGCGCCGGGCGCGCGGACCCGGATGGGCCGCTCCCCTCCGCCCCCGCGCGACCGGTTCACGTACCGGCGCGGGCCGTTAGGCTGCGGCCGTGCCGCGTGGGGCACGACGCCGCGCGGAAGCCGCCGTCGACGGGAAGCGAGAAGACCTTGAGTTTCCTCACCATCGGTCATCGCGGAGTCATGGGTGTCGAACCGGAGAACACCCTCCGCTCCTTCCGCCGCGCCGAGAGCGCCGGCATGGACGCCATCGAGCTCGATCTGCACCTCAGTAAGGACGGCGCACTCGTCGTCATGCACGACGCGGAGGTGGACCGTACGACGGACGGCACCGGCCCGATCGCCGAGAAGACCCTCGCCGAGCTGCGAGCGCTCGACGCGGGCCTCGGTGAGCGCGTACCCGTCTTCGAGGAGGTCCTGGACGCGGTCCGCTCACCGCTCCAGGCGGAGATCAAGGACGTGGCCGCCGCCCGGGCGCTGGCCGAGGTGATGCACCGGCGCGATCTGGTGGGCCGGGTGGAGGTGTCGTCGTTCCACGACGAGGCCGTGGCCGAGATCGCCCGGCTGGTGCCCGGGGTGCGGACGGTGCTCATCGCCGGCCGCTGGGGTGACGACGTCGTGGAGCGCGCGCAGGCCGTGGGCGCCGCCACGCTCGCGCTGAACATCCGGCGGCTGACCCTGGAGACCACCGAGCGGGCGCGCGCGGCGGGGCTGCGGATCATCGGCTGGGTGGTCAACACACAGGAGCACCTGCGGCTGGTCAGAGCGCTGGAGCTGGACGGGGCGACCACCGACGACCCGGACATCCGGCGCACCGGCCGGTTCACCGCCTGACCTCCACCTCCGGGGCCCCACGGCCGCCCCCGTGTCCCGTTCGTCACAGGTGTAACCGGAATGCCCCCGGGAACCCGCGACGTGTCCCAGACAGCCCCAGGAGCGGAACGGACACATATGAGCAGCGGCTTCATGGGCCCGGAGGGCTACGGCCCCGACGCGTTCAGCGAGTTCCTGGCCCGTTTCTTCGGCGGTGGGGCGGGATCGGGCGGCGGGGCCCGGCCCGGCCCCCGGTACATCGACATCGGTCGTCTCATGAGCGAACCGGCCCGGCGCATGGTCGGCGACGCCGCCTCGTACGCGGCCGAGCACGGCAGCACGGATCTGGAGACCGAGCACCTGCTGCGGGCGGCGCTGACGACGGAGCCGACCCGCGACCTGATCGCGCGAGCGGGCGCCGACCCCGACGCCCTGGCCGCGGAGATCGACCGGACGGCCGGTGAGGGCCCTCCCCAGTCCCGGATCGCCGTCACGCCCGCGGTCAAGCGCGCCCTGCTCGACGCCCACGACCTGGCCCGCCACACCGGCGCGTCCTACATCGGCCCGGAGCACGTGCTCGCCGCGCTCGCCGCGAACCCCGACTCGGCGGCGGGGCGCATCCTCACCGCCGCCCGCTTCGACCCGGGCGCCGTTCCCGGCAGCGGCGGCGCCCCGCGGGTGCCTCCGTCGTGGGACTCCGGGGTCGACCACCGGCCGCTGCCGCAGCGCAACACACCCCACCTGGACAAGTACGGCCGTGACCTGACCGACCAGGCCAGGGAGGGCCGGATAGACCCGGTGATCGGCCGTGAGCAGGAGATCGAGCAGACCGTGGAGGTACTGTCCCGCCGCGGCAAGAACAACCCGGTGCTGATCGGTGACGCCGGCGTCGGCAAGACGGCCATCGTCGAAGGGCTCGCGCAGCGCGTCGCCGAGGGCGATGTGCCGCACACCCTGCGGGACCGCCGGGTCATCGCTCTGGACCTGTCGGGAGTCGTGGCCGGCACCCGCTACCGGGGCGACTTCGAGGAGCGGATGAACGCCCTCATCGACGAGATCCGCACCCACTCCGACGAACTGATCGTCTTCATCGACGAGTTGCACACCATGGTCGGCGCGGGCGCCGGCAGCGGCGGCTCGGACGGTGGGTCCATGGACGCGGGCAACATGCTCAAGCCCGCGCTGGCCCGCGGCGAACTGCACGTCATCGGCGCCACGACCCTGGAGGAGTACCGCCGCCACATAGAGAAGGACGCGGCGCTCGCCCGGCGCTTCCAGCCCATCCTGGTGCCCGAGCCGAGCCCGGAGGACGCGCTGGAGATCCTGCGCGGCCTGCAGGACCGGTACGAGGCCCATCACCAGGTCCGGTACACGAGCGAGGCGCTGCTGGCCGCCGTCGAACTGTCCGACCGCTACATCGCCGAGCGGTTCCTGCCGGACAAGGCCATCGACCTGATCGACCAGGCCGGCGCGCGGGTCCGGCTGCGCGCCCACTCCGGCGACACCGACGTACGGGTACTGGAGCGGCAACGCGAGCAGCTGGTCCGGGACAAGGACCAGGCGGTCGCGGCGGAGCAGTACGAGAAGGCCACCGAGCTGCGCGACCGGATCCAGGAGGTCGCGGAGCGCATCAAGGCGGGGCGCGGCGAGCCGCAGCCGGGCGACGGGCAGATCGTGGAGGTCACCGCCGAGGACGTCGCCGAGGTGGTGAGCCGGCAGACCGGCATCCCGGTGAGCAGCCTGACCCAGGAGGAGAAGGAACGTCTCCTCGGGCTGGAGGACCACCTGCGCAAGCGGGTCGTCGGGCAGGACGAGGCGGTGACGGCCGTCTCCGAGGCGGTGCTGCGCTCCCGGGCCGGTCTCTCCGACCCGAGCCGCCCGATCGGCAGCTTCCTGTTCCTCGGCCCCACGGGCGTCGGCAAGACGGAGCTCGCGCGGGCGCTGGCGGACGCGCTGTTCGGCAGCGACGAGCGCATGGTGCGGCTGGACATGAGCGAGTTCCAGGAGCGGCACACGGTCAGCAGGCTGGTCGGCGCGCCGCCCGGGTACGTCGGGCACGAGGAGGCCGGGCAGCTGACGGAGGCGGTGCGCCGTCACCCGTACTCGCTGCTCCTGCTGGACGAGGTGGAGAAGGCCCACCCGGACGTCTTCAACATGCTGCTCCAGGTGCTGGACGACGGCCGGCTGACCGACGCCCAGGGCCGCACCGTCGACTTCAAGAACACGGTCATCGTCATGACCAGCAACCTCGGTTCCGAGGCGATCGGCACCGGGCGCGGCGTGCTCGGTTTCGGTTCCCCCGAGGCCGCGAGGGAGGAGGAGGCGATGCGCGAGCGGGCCCTGCGGCCGCTGCGCGAGCACTTCCGCCCCGAGTTCCTCAACCGCATCGACGAGATCGTCCTCTTCCGCCGGCTCGACGAGGACCAGCTGCGCCGGATCACCGACCTGCTGCTGGAGGAGACACGGCGCCGGACGCGCGCCCAGGGCATCACCGTGGACTTCGCCCCGGAGGCGGTCGACTGGATCGCGCAGCGCGGCCACCAGCCCGAGTACGGGGCGCGTCCGCTGCGCCGCACGATCCAGCGCGAGGTGGACAACCGGCTCTCCCGGCTGCTGCTCGACGGCCGCCTCACGGCGGGCACGGGGGTACGGGTGAGCGTGGAGAACGGGCAGTTGGCGTTCCACACGGACGACCCGACGCCGGAGCCGCCCACCGCCCGGGCAACGGATTAGCCGCCCGGACGGATCAGTCGCTCGGGCGGATCAGCCGCTCGGGCGGACGCCGCTCGGGTGGCTCAGCCGAGCTCGGCGAAGGGGCCGAGCCCCTTGACGAGGAGCTCGAAACGGAGGTCGTCGCGCTGCGGCACGCCGAAGCGCTCGTCGCCGTAGGGGAAGGGGGTCATCCTTCCCGTACGGCGGTAGCCGCGCCGCTCGTACCAGGCGATCAGCTCGTCGCGAACCGAGATCACCGTCATGTGCATCTCGCGGGCACCCCACTCGGTGGCGACGAGGCGCTCCGCCTCCGCGATGATCCGCCGGCCGAGGCCGCCGCCCTGGAGGCCCGGGCGGACCGCGAACATGCCGAAGTAGGCGGCGTCACCGCGGTGTTCGAGCTGGCAGCAGGCTACGAGTTCGCCGCCGCGCTCGACCACCAGGAGCCGGGACCCGGGCGACGTGATCACTTGGCGCACGCCCTCGGGGTCGGTGCGCTGCCCCTGGAGGATGTCCGCCTCCGTGGTCCAGCCGGCCCGGCTGGCGTCGCCCCGGTAGGCCGACTCGATCAGGTCGACGAGCGCGGGGACGTCGGCCTCGACGGCGTCGCGGTAGTGCAGCTCGTGTGCGGCCTGGGGCGGTGCGGTGTCCATGGTTCTCCTCGCTGCTCGTGTCCCGGCGACCGAGCCTAACGCGCCCGCCGCGCGCTCCCCCTGTACACCCCTGCGCTCGCGTGCACCCTCGTCGACGTGGGAATCCTCCCCGGAGCCGTCTCGTCCAGCGGTCCAACGGGGGAGGTACGCCGTGCACGTACCGGCGATGTCCGGCTGGCTGTTGGTGGTGCTGTGCGGTGTGACCGGCGCGTACTGTCTGGCGCGCATGAGGTGCTGCCGGGCCGGGCAGCGGATCACCGCCGGCGGTGAGGCCCTGATGGGGCTCGGCATGGCGGCGATGGCCCTGCCGGCCTCGCCGGGGTGGTGGCCGGTGTACGCGGCGGTGTTCGGCGCCGCGTCGCTGCACGCCGTGTGGCAGGCCCGCCGGGGCGCGCGGCACTTGCACCATCTGGTCGGGTCGCTGGCCATGGTGTACATGGCGGTGGCGATGGCCGGTGCGGTCGGCGGCATGGGGGGAGGAGCGGGCGCGGGGACGGTTCCAGGCGCCCATGCCGGCCATGGCGGGCCCGGCTGGGCCATGCCGGGCGGGGTGTGGGGGGCGGTGTCGGGCGGGGTGCCGCTGGTGACGGGGGCACTGGTGGCGTACTACTGCGTCTACGTCCTGCGGACGGGGGCGCGGCTGGTGCCGGTGGCCGCGGGGGCGGGTGGTGTGACGGTGCGGGGCGAGCCGGGGCCGGCGCGCGCGTGCCGGGTGTCCATGGGGACCGCCATGCTGGCGATGTTGCTCACCCTGTGAAACCGTGTCGTGCGTCACTTGGGCCGCGAGGCCATACCGATGGGTAGCACCACGCTCATAAGCTGGGGACATGGTCGTCTCCCTCGCGCTGCTCGCGCTCGGCGTACTGGCCGCTCTGGTGGCCCCGCGTCTGCTGGCGCGGGCCGACTGGGTGGAGCGCGAGCCGGTGGTGGCGCTGTGGGTGTGGCAGTGCGTGGTGGCCGCGGTGTTGCTGAGCTTCGGCCTCTCGATGACGTTCAGCGCGGCGGCGGCCTGGCAGGCGGTGCGGGGGCATGTGTTCGCGCCCGCGCCACGCGGGGTCGTGGAGGCGTACGCCCTGGCGGCACACGGCCCGTGGTCCGCCGTGCTGGCGGTACTGCTGGCCTGCGGCGGGCTGTGGAGCGGCGCGATGCTCACCCGGGAGGTACGCCGGGCCCGGGCGCGGCGCCGCCGCAAGAGGGCCGAACTGCTCGTGCGGGCACCGCTGTTGCCCGGTGAGGAGCCCGGCAAGGAACCACTGACGCTGCTGGAGGGTGATCGCCCGGACGCCTGGTGGCTGCCGGGCACGGCGCCCCAACTCGTCATCACCACAGCAGCGTTGCACCGCCTGAAGGGTCGTCAGCTCGATGCGGTACTCGCCCACGAACAGGGACACGCGCGAGCACGGCACGACTGGCTGCTGCACTGCTCCGCGGCGCTGGCCACCGGGTTCCCGCAGGTCCCCGTGTTCGCGGCGTTCCGCGACGAGATGCACCGGCTGGTCGAACTGGCCGCCGACGATGTGGCGTCGAGGCGGTTCGGGCGACTGACGATCGCGCTGGCTTTGGTGGAACTCAACGAACACCGGGGCGTGTTCGGCCCGGGTCCGGCGCCGGACGCCCAACTGCCACAGCGGGTGAACCGGCTGCTGACGGCCGCGCCGCGCCTCACGGCGGCACGCCGGCTGCGTCTGACGGCGGCGGCCGCGCTGGTCCCGGTGGTCCCGGTCCTGGTGGCCTTCGCACCAAGCCTGCGCGCGCTGGGATAGCGGGGAGCGGTGCTCCACGTGGGGAGCGACGCCCCGCAGCGCGGCGCTCCGGTGAAGAGCAGCGCTCCATGTGGAGAGCGACGCTCGGGAGAGCACCGCTCCCGGAGCGGAGCGGGGCCCCGGAGAGCACCGCTCGGGTGGAGAGCGACGGTCGCACCCGTGTCGGATCCGGCTTGTCGGGGCCGTCGCCGGGAAGGATCGTGCCATGCACTCCCCCACCCTCCCTCGCCCCGCCCGTACCGGCGCCCCGTCCGCCTTCCCCGCCGCGCTGTGGTCCGGAGTCCTCGCGGGCGTGCTGCTGGTCCTCGTCGTGGTCGAGTGGGGGCCCCTGATCTCGTTCGACCGGGCCGTGGCACACGGGCTGCACGAATCGGCGGTGCGCCAACCCGGGCTGACCCACGCCAACCGGGTCTTCAGCGACTGGGTGTGGGACCCGTGGGCGATGCGTCTCCTGATCGCCGTGATCGTTGTCCGGCTGTGGCGTAGTCGGGAGCGGGCGGTCGCCCTGTGGACGGCCGCGGTGAGCGCACTGGGCGCGGGCCTCCAGCAGGCCCTCAAGGCCGTGGTCGGGCGCGACCGGCCGCAGTGGCCGGACCCGGTGGACTCGGCGCACTTCGCGTCCTTCCCCTCCGGGCACGCGATGACGGCGACGGTCACTTTCGGTCTGATCCTGTGGCTGCTGGCCCGGCGCGACAAGGGCCCCGGCACGCGCGCGTGGCTCCTGGTGGTGGCGCTCGGCGCCGTGTCGGTGCTGGGTGTCGGGCTGACGCGGATGTACCTGGGGGTGCACTGGGCGTCGGATGTACTGGGCGGCTGGCTGCTCGGGGCGTGTCTGGTGTCCGTCGCCGCCGTGACGTACGAGCGGAGGGTCGTGTCCCGCCGGGGCTGAGCGGGGAAGGATCCCGGCATGACGATCATCCGGAAACCGGACGAGCTGCTGGTCCACGTGGCCTGGGAGGCTGCCCGCCAGGTTCCGCGCCATGTCCTGACGGTGGGCGACAACCGGTATGGGGACGGTGGTGCCGCCAAGCTGCGCTGCCGGCCGCGCTCCCGGACCGTGCGCCGGCGGACGGACGTCCGGCGGGCCCGCTCCGGGTAGGCCGGCTGGCCACGGCGCACGGCCACACCACGCAAGCCCCCACACGGCAGAACCCGCGTACGTCCGCGTCAGGGGACCGGACGATCCCCCGCGTCGCCCGGTCCCCTGACACCACCCCGGCTGACCAGCCACGCAGGGCGCCGCAGCACAGACGCCCCGAGTATATTGGCTGTGAGCCAGTCAACGCAGGAGTCAAGCATGTCCCCGCGGAGCGCATCGGTCAATGAAGAACTGCGGCGGCGTTCCCGGGAGCGGCTCCTCCAGGCGACGGTGGAGTTGGTCGCCGAGCGGGGTTACGAGGCGACGACGCTCGCGGACATCGCCGACCGGGCGGGATCGGCGCGCGGTCTGGTCTCGTACTACTTCCCCGGTAAACGGCAGCTGCTGCAGTCGGCGGTGCACCGGCTGATGCACCTGACGCTGGAGGCGGCGCTGGAGCGCGAGCCGCGCAGCGAGGACGGGCGGGAGCGGCTGGCACGGGCGATCGACGCGATCCTCGGGCTCGCGGTGGAACGGCCGAGGCTGATGCGTACACACATGGCGGGCATCCTCCAGGCCGAGGGCTTCGTGCAGTGTCCCGAGCAGCAGCGGCTGGCGTCCCTGCTGCGGGACACGGTGGCCCGGTACGGGGCGCGGGACGTGGACCTCGACTACCCGCTGCTGCGGGCGCTGTTGATGGGCGCGGTGTTCGCGGTACTGCTGCCGGGCGCGCCGATGGAGCGGGCGCGGCTGCGCGCGGAGCTGTTCCAGCGGTACGGGCTGGACTGGGAGCTCGGCGTTCCGCCGGACGACGGGCCGTCCGGCGGAACGCCTGGGCGCGAGGCGGATCAGTCGTCGAAGTCGTCGAAGTAGTCGGGCTGCGTCTGCACGTTCAGCTCGTGCATCCGCACCCGCTTCGCGGGGTCGGTCCGACGGTCGTCCAGCTTCAGTACGTCGAAGCCCTTCCTCATGTCGTTCGAGTAGATGTAGCCGTTGTAGTAGTACGCGGACCAGGTGCCGCCGCCGGTGAGCTTGTCCGTGGCGAGGGGGCCGCGCTCGAAGTAGGCGATCTCCTTGGGGTTGTCGGAGTCGGTGAAGTCCCATACGGAGACGCCGCCCTGGTACCAGGACTGGACCATGATGTCCTTGCCCTTGACGGGGATCAGCGAGCCGTTGTGGGCGACGCAGTTCTCGGTGTCGGCCTGGTGGCGGTCGATCTTGTAGTAGCTACGGAAGACCAGCTTGCGCCTGTCGCCCTTGCCGACGATGTCGTAGATGCCGTCGGCGCCGCGGTGGGGGCCGATCTTCTCGTTGCAGGTCGCCGCGCCACCACCACCGAGCTCGTCGGTGAAGATGACCTTGTTGGCCTTCTGGTTGAAGGTCGCCGAGTGCCAGAAGGCGAAATTGACGTTGTCCTGGACCTGGTCGATGACCCTGGGGTGCTCCGGGTCCTCGATGGAGAACAGGATGCCGTCGCCCATGCAGGCACCGGCCGCCAGGTCCTTGGAGGGCAGCACGGTGATGTCGTGGCAGCCGGTGGTCTTGGAGACGCCCGGGTTGGTGGGCGCGCCCGGGTTGCCGCCGCCGTCGGGGCCCTCGCCGGGGAAGAGCACCGGGAAGTTCACGATCGCGGCCTGCTCGGGTGCCTTGCGCGGCACCTTGATGACCGAGATGCCGTCGTGCGGCGGCCGGCAGTCCGGGAAGGCCGCGCTGGGCGAGTACGAGGAGACGTAGATGTAGACGTTCCTGCGCTCCGGCACCAGGGTGTGGGTGTGGGAGCCGCAGGCGGTCTCGACGGCGGCGACGTACTTGGGGTTGCGGATGTCGCTGATGTCGAAGATCTTCATGCCCTCCCACGAGGATTTCTCCGTCGCGGGCTGGGTGGTGCTCCGGCAGGAGTTGTCGCTGCGCGAGGAGTCGGTGGAGAGGAAGAGCAGGTCGCCGGAGACGGAGACGTCGTTCTGCGAGCCGGGGCACAGCACCTGGGCGACGGAGACCGGCGCCTTCGGGTTGCTGATGTCGAAGATCCGGAAGCCGTCGTAGTTGCCGGAGAAGGCGTACTTCCCCTGGAAGGCGAGGTCGGAGTTGGTGCCGGTGAGGGCGTCGAGCGGGACGTTCGCGACATGGGTGATGTTGTCGCTGTGGACGACTTCGTCCACGCCGGGTATCTCACCGCTCCGGATGGCCGTCCGGGCTTCCGCTTCCTGCTGCGAGGAGACGGAGGCCGGGGTGGCGGGCGCGTCTCCCGGGTCGGGGACGGCGGCCGCGGGTCCGGCCGTCAGCAGGGTGGCGAGGAGTCCGGCCGCGGCGGTTGCCACGCCCAGACGTCTGCGCCGCACGCGAGTGGTGCGCAACGAGGTCACTGCGTCCTCCCTTGTGTCCGTTCGTGGGTGAACGGGATACGGACCCCGGCAGTATCTTGCTTTGCATGCACATCTCAACAGATGGCAACAGAGACGTCATGGAATTTTTTGCCGCCGGGGGCGCGCCAAAGGCCGTACGGGCGGGCAAGGATGGCCTCCACCGCCCCAACCGTCACCGGAGGTCTCCGTGGTGAACCGCGTCAGTGCCGCCCGTGTCCGCCGATCCGCCGTCGCGGCGGCGGTGCTCTCCGCCGTACTGGCCCTGGGCGCCTGCGAGTCGGGGCCGCCGCGGCCCTCGGACGGATCACAGGCCAAGGCCGGCGGTGGCGTGGTGGTGGCGCCCGGCAAGCCGGGCGAACCGGCGCGGACGCTGTCCCCGGAGGAGGCCGCGAAGGAGATCCCCGCCGATACGCCCAACACGGCGGACTTCACGTATGCGCAGATGATGATCGTCCATCACGGGCAGGCGCTGACGATGACCGCGCTCGCGCCGGCGCAGGCGGAGTCGGAGCAGGTGAAGAGGGTGGCGGCGCGCATCGCCGCCGCGCAGCAGCCGGAGATCGACGCGATGAAGGGGTGGCTGAAGAACAACGGCGGCCCCAGGCCGCAGAGCGGGCACGACCACGGTTCCATGCCCGGCATGGCGAGCGAGGCGCAACTGGACCGGTTGCGCGCGGCCCGGGGCAAGGCGTTCGACGAACTGTTCCTGAAGCTGATGGTCACCCACCACCAAGGGGCGGTCACCATGGCCACGGAGGTGTTGTCGGAGGGCAACAACGTCCTGATGGAGGAGATGGCGAACGATGTGATCGCCCAGCAGACGGCGGAGATCAACCGAATGCGCTCGATGTGACGCGTGCGCCGTCTCCCCTGCGGCGAGCGACGGTGCGATCCTGGAATTCCCTGCGGGAAGGAGCGCAGCCGTGCTTCGTGTCGCCGTCGTCGGTTCCGGGCCCAGCGGGGTCTACACCGCCCAGTCGCTGGTGGAGCAGACCCGGGTGCCGGACGTCCGGGTCCATGTCCTGGACCGGCTGCCCTGCCCGTACGGGCTCGTACGGTACGGCGTGGCGCCGGACCACGAGAAGATCAAGTCCCTGCAGAACAATCTCCGGACCGTCCTGGAGCACGAGCGGATCGGCTTCGTCGGCAACGTCGAGATCGGCGCGAACGGCCTGACGCCGGAGCGGCTCCTGGAGCTGTACCACGCGGTCGTGTACTGCGTGGGCGCCGCGCGGGACCGCAGGCTCGGGGTACCGGGCGAGGACCTGCCGGGCAGCTGGTCGGCCACGGACTTCGTCTCCTGGTACAGCGCCCACCCGGACGCCGTGGAGAACGGCTTCGGCGTCACCCTGGGGGCCGCCCGGTCGGCGGTGGTGATCGGCGTGGGCAACGTGGCCGTCGACGTGGCGCGGATCCTGGCCCGGGGCCCGGAGGAGCTGCACCCCACCGATGTGCCGCAGGCGGCGCTGGGCGCGCTGGCGGCGAGCCGGGTGCGCACGGTGCACATGGTGGGCAGGCGCGGCCCGTCGCAGGCCAAGTTCACCACGAAGGAGCTGCGTGAGCTGGGGGCGATGCCCCGGGCGCGGGTGGAGGTGGAGCCCGCGGACCTGGCCCTGGACCCGGCGTACGCGGACCCGGCGGGGTTGCCGGCGGTCAACCGGCGCAACGTGGAGGTGGTGCGCGCGTGGGCCGAGGGGGCGCTGCGGGAGGCGGCGCCGGATGCGGACGCCGCGGCCGGGGACGGGCGGAGCCGGATCATCCGGGTCCGTTTCTTCCTGCGCCCGGCGGAGGTCCTGGAGCGCGACGGCAGGGTGGCAGGGGTACGTTTCGAACGCACCGTCCCGGACGGCTCGGGCGGCGTCCGGGGCACCGGCGCGTACGAGGACATCGAGGCCCAGCTGGTGCTGCGGGCGGTGGGGTACCGCGGGGTGCCCCTGGCGGGCCTGCCGTTCGACCCCGCTCGCGGCACGGTGCCGCACGCGGCCGGCCGGGTACTGCGGGACGGGGCTCCGTCGCCGGGTGAGTACGTCGCGGGCTGGATCAAGCGGGGCCCGACCGGCGTGATCGGCACCAACCGCCCCTGCGCCAAGGAAACGGCCACTTCCCTGCTGGACGACGCCCCGCTGCTGGCGCGCCGCCCGGTGGCCGACGACCCGCTCGTGACGCTGCGCGCCTGGGGTCACCGCCCGGTCGAGTGGCCGGGCTGGCTCTCGATCGAACAGGCCGAAGCCACCCTCGGCCGCACTCTTGGCCGCGGCCCGGTCAAGATCGCCGACTGGCCGGGCCTCCTGAGGGCCGCGGAGTCCGCCTGACCCGCACCCGCCCGTTCGCACGGCGAGGCCGCCGGCCCGAGGGGCGCCCGGCCGTGCGGGAAGCCGGTCACCCAAGGCTCGAACGCCCGAAGCGGCCGCACGTCCCGGCCCCGGGGAGCGCGTCGCCTGGCGACGCGCTCCGGACGGGCCTCACCCCGGGCGGCCCGGGGCGACGGCGCGGCCGGCCGCGCGGGCTGGACGGTCGTCGCGCGGGCTACGCGGTCGTCGCCCCGGCGGACCGCCGCGCGGCGGACAGGATCGCGTCCAGCAGGCCGGGGAAGAGGGCCTCCAGGTCATCGCGGCGAAGGTCGTTCATCTTGGCCGTGCCGCGGTAGGCCTGACGGATCACACCGCTTTCGCGCAGCACGCGGAAGTGGTGGGTCTGGGTCGACTTGGTGACCGGCAACTCCACGTGCGCGCAGGCCACTTCCTCCCCCGCGTCCGCCAGCTTGCGTACGACGCGCAGCCGCATCGGGTCCGAGAGCGCGTGGAGCACCTCCTCCAGACGGATCTCGTCGCGCGTGGGGTGGGCGAGCTCGCGCGGGCTGGTCGCGGAGGTCACGGCGGCTCCAGATGATCGGGGACCCTCATTGTACGAGAGTCATCTTAGTTTGACATCCACCGTACTAAGAGGGCTATCGTACGAGCTGTCCCAACCGTACGAGACCCACCGTGCCCCGCACCGAATGGAGTCCGCCGTGAGTGCGCTGTTCGAGCCCCGAACCCTGCGATCGCTGACCATCCCCAACCGCGTCTGGATGGCGCCGATGTGCCAGTACAGCGCCGAGGCGTTCGGCCCGAACGCGGGCGTCGCGAACGACTGGCACTTCGCCCACTACGCCGCCCGTGCCACCGGCGGCACCGGCCTGATCCTGGTGGAGGCGACCGCGGTCTCCCCCGAGGGCCGGATCAGCCCGTACGACCTCGGCATCTGGAACGACACCCAGGTCGAGGCGCTGCGCCGGATCGCGGCCTTCCTCAAGGAGCGGGGCACCGTCCCGGGCATCCAGATCGCCCACGCCGGCCGGAAGGCCTCGACCGACCGGCCGTGGAAGGGCGGTCGTCCGGTCGGAGCCGACGGGCACGGCTGGCAGCCCGTCGCCCCGAGCCCGGTGCCGTTCGACGAGGGGCACCCCGTGCCGGACGAGCTGACGCACGACCGGATCCGCGAGATCGTCGGGGAGTTCGCCGATGCCGCCCGCCGCGCGCTCGACGCGGGGTTCCAGGTCGTGGAGGTGCACGGCGCGCACGGTTACCTGATCGGCGAGTTCCTCTCCCCGCACAGCAACCACCGCGCCGACGAGTACGGCGGCTCCTTCGAGAACCGTACGCGCTTCGCCCTGGAGGTCGTCGACGCGGTACGGGAGGTGTGGCCCGACGAGCTGCCGCTGTTCTTCCGGATCTCGGCCACCGACTGGCTGGAGGGGGAGGCGGGCTGGACGGCCGACGAGACGGTTCGCTTCGCCGCGCTCCTGGCGGAACACGGCGTGGACCTGCTGGACGTCTCCACCGGCGGCAACGTCCCCCGCGTCCGCATCCCCGTCGGCCCCGGCTACCAGGTGCCGTTCGCGGCGCGGGTGAGGGCGGAGACGGGGCTGCCGGTGGCCGCGGTGGGTCTGATCACCGAGCCGCGGCAGGCGGAGAAGATCGTCGGCAACGGCGAGGCGGACGCGGTCCTGCTCGGCCGCGAGCTGCTGCGCGACCCGTCGTGGGCGCGCCGGGCGGCGCGCGAGCTCGGCGTCGACGTCCCGGTGCCGGACCAGTACTTCCTTTCGGTCTGACACGGCTGTGACCTGCGGGAACGCGGCGCCGAGGGCCACTGTCAGCGGGTGGGTGCACACTGGCCCGTATCCGCGACAACGGCGTCCTGGAGGTGTCGGCCATGACCGACGTACTGCTGACCGTAGGTACACGCAAAGGGCTCTTCATCGGCCGCAGGCGCGGCGGCCGATGGGAGTTCGACGGCCCGCATTTCAACGCGCAGGCCGTGTACTCCACCGCGATCGACACGCGCCGGACCACGCCCCGCCTGCTGGTGGGCGGGGACAGCTCGCACTGGGGGCCGTCGGTCTTCCACTCCGACGACCTCGGCGCGACGTGGAACGAGCCGGTGAAACCCGCCGTCAGGTTCCCGCAGGACACCGGGGCTTCGCTGGAGCGCGTGTGGCAGCTGCACCCGGCCGGCCCGGCCGCGCCCGGCGTGGTGTACGCGGGCACGGAGCCCGCCGCGCTCTTCCGTTCCACGGACGACGGTGAGAGCTTCGAGCTGGTGCGACCGCTGTGGGAGCACCCGACCCGGTCGCAGTGGATGCCGGGCGGGGGCGGCGAGGCGGTGCACACGGTCGTCACGGACCCACGGGATCCGGACGTCGTGACGGTCGCGGTGTCGGCGGCCGGGGTCTTCCGGACCCGGGACGGCGGCGCGACCTGGTCCCCTTCGAACGACGGGGTGTCGGCCGTCTTCCTGCCCGACCCCCACCCGAAGTTCGGGCAGTGCGTCCACAAGATCGCGCAGGACGCCGGTGATCCGGACCGGCTCTACCTGCAGAACCACTGGGGTGTGTACCGCAGCGACGACGGCGGCGCCAAGTGGACCGACATCGGCGGGGGTCTCCCCTCCGACTTCGGATTCGCGGCCGTGGCCCACCCGCACCGGGCGGATGTGGCGTACGTCTTCCCGATCACCGCCGACGCGGACCGGGTGCCGGCCGACCACCGGTGCCGCGTCTACCGTACGAGTGACGCCGGCGGGACGTGGGAGCCCCTGTCGGCGGGCCTGCCGGACGGCGACCACTACGGCACCGTGCTGCGGGACGCGATGTGCGCGGACGACGCGGACCCGGCGGGCGTCTACTTCGGCAACCGGAACGGCGAGCTGTACGCGAGCGCCGACGAGGGCGACACCTGGCAGTTGCTCGCCTCCCATCTGCCGGACGTGTTGTGCGTGCGGGCGGCCGCCATCGGGTGAGGGACGGCGCGAGGGACGGACGTGACCGGCTGGGCGCGAGATGCGGGCTCCTTGCGCCAGTAGAGTGACGCCCGTGGCAGCACGACCGTTGAAAGAAATCGTCGAGCCGGGGTGGGCGGAAGCCCTCGCACCGGTGGCCGAACGCATCGCCGCGATGGGCGACTTCCTCCGAGGGGAGATCGCCGCGGGGCGTACGTACCTACCAGCCGGGGCGAACGTCCTGCGCGCCTTCCAGCAGCCGTTCGACGAGGTGCGTGTCCTGATCGTCGGACAGGATCCGTACCCCACCCCGGGACACGCGGTGGGGCTGAGCTTCTCGGTCGCGCCCGAGGTGCGGCCCCTGCCCGGCAGCCTGGAGAACATCTTCCGCGAACTGCACACCGACCTCGGGCTCCCCCGGCCGTCGAACGGGGACCTCACGCCCTGGACCCGGCAGGGCGTCCTGCTGCTCAACAGGGCGCTGACCACGGCGCCCCGCAAACCGGGCGGGCACCGCGGCAAGGGATGGGAGGAGGTGACCGAGCAGGCCATCAAGGCGCTCACGGCACGCGGCAAGCCGCTCGTCTCCGTCCTGTGGGGGCGCGACGCACGCAATCTGCGTCCGCTGCTCGGCACGCTCCCCGCGATCGAGTCGGCCCACCCGTCGCCGATGTCCGCCGACCGTGGCTTCTTCGGCTCGCGCCCGTTCAGCCGCACGAATGAACTGCTGCTCCAGCAGGGCGCCCAGCCCGTCGACTGGCGCCTGCCGTGACGCCCGGCCCGGCGTTCCCGTCCCCGGTCGCCGGTGACGTGTGGGTGCTGGGCGTCGACTCCGGAGGGTCGGGGCTGCGGGTGGCGCTCGGGGCCCCGGCCGGGCACGCCGGGACCGGCAGGGTCGACACGGGCGGCGCCGGCACGGGCGGCGTGCGCCTCGTCGACAGCGTGGCGTTCGAGGAGCCGGTGCGGACCGGACCCCGGGGCCTCGATGCCGGGCATCTGCTGGAGCGGATCGTGCCCGCCGCCGAGGAACTGCTGGCACGGGCCGGGGCAGGCCGGTCGGGCGCCGTCACGATCGGAGCCGTGGCGGTGGGAGCCGCGGGGATGGCGACGCTCGGGGACGAGCTGCGGGCCAACCTGCCCGCGGCGCTGCGGCGTTCGCTGGGCGCCGACCGGCTCGCGCTGGCGGCCGACGCGGTCACCGCGTACGCCGGGGCGCTCGGGCAGCGGCCGGGTGCGGTGGTCGCCGCGGGCACCGGCATGATCGCGCTCGGCACGGACCTGGCGTCCTGGCGGCGCGCGGACGGCTGGGGGCATCTGCTGGGCGACTGCGGCAGCGGCGCCTGGATCGGCCGCGCCGGGCTGGAGGCGGCGCTGCGCGCGCACGACGGGCGGCCGGGCGGCTCGGCCGCGCTCCTGGCGCGCGTGGAGGCCGTGTTCGGGCCCCCGCCGGCGCTGCCGGGGCGGCTCTACCCGCGCGCCGACCGGGCCGCCGTCCTCGCCTCGTTCGCGCCCGAGGTGGCCCGGTGCGCGGCGGACGGCGACCCCGTGGCGGCCGATGTCCTCGCGCGGGCCGCACTGCACATCGCCGAGGCGGCGGCAGCCGTCTGCCCGCCCGGCGACGCCGTCGAAGTCGCCATGACGGGCGGGCTGTTCAAGCTGGGCGACCCCCTCCTCGTACCCCTGCGGGCAGAGCTGGCGGAGCAACTTCCGCGCGCACGGCGGGTGCCCGCCGCCGGGGATCCGCTCGCCGGCGCGCTGAGCGTCGCCGCGGCACTCGCCACGGACAGACTCCGGCTGCCGCGCGAGCCGGGCATGCTCGATACAACTCACCTGTAGACCACGGATCGGACATAGTCGGACAGAGGGTCTCCGACTACCCCCTCCCCAAGCATTGGAGCAGGTAAAGCCAGTAGCATGCGGCGGCATGAGCTCCCCCACTGGGCCCGCTTCCGGCCTGCCTGTACGAATGCCGCGACCCCGCCAGTCAGGGCGGCACCGTCGCCCTGAACCCGTGGCGGCGCCCGAGGGCGCGCCCGCGCTCGTTCTCGCCGTTCCCGGCACCCCTTCCGCCGCTGTGCGCGGTCTGGCCGAAGAGGTCGTGAGCATCGCCCGTTCCGAGCTGCCCGGCCTGGAGGCCGCGATCGGCTTCGTCGAGGGTGATGACGCCGAGTACCCCACGCTCCCCGGTGTGGTGAAGCAGGCCGCCACGCTGCGCGTCGAGCGGTACGAGCTGGCCCGGGCCGCCGGCCGTGAGGTCGCCGAGCCCGAGGGCCCGGCCGCCGTGGTGGTGCCGCTGATGGCCGGCCCCGACCACGCCCTGATGAGCCGCATACGTGAGGCCGTCGCGAACAGCGGCGCGCCCGCCGAGCTGACCGATGTGCTCGGCCCGCACCCGCTGCTCGCCGAGGCCGTGCACGTCCGGCTCTCCGAGGCCGGGCTGGCCCGCGCCGACCGGGCGCGGCTGTTCACGGTCGCCACGGCGGCCGACGGCATCGTCCTGGCGACGGTCGGCGGTGAGGAGGCCGTGCAGGCCGCCGGTATCACCGGCATGCTGCTGGCCGCGCGGCTCGCCGTGCCGGTGATCGCCGCCGCCCTGGACCAGGAGGGTTCGGTGGCCGCGGTCGCCGAGCAGCTGCGCGGCTCCGGCTCGCAGCAGCTGGCCCTCGCGCCGTATCTGATCGGCCCCGAGCTGGCCGAGGGGCTGCTGGAGGAGGCCGCGCGGTCGGCGGAGTGCCCCGTGGCCGAGCCGCTGGGCGCCTACCCGGCGGTCGGCAAGCTGGTGCTCTCGCAGTACTCGACGGCGCTGGGCCTCGCCCCGCAGCCGCAGGGGGCGCCGGTCCACTGACCTCTCCCGCCGTACGAAGGGCCCGCACCGGTTCGTGACCGGTGCGGGCCCTTGGTGGTATCGGGGGATCGGCGTGCGCCGGGCTCGCACGGGCTCCCACCGGACCCGCACCCGACCTCTCGTCCGGCTCCCACCGGACCCGCACCCGACCTCCCGTCGGGCTCCGATCGGGCCCGCATCCGACCTCTCGTCCGGCCCCGGCCCGGCCGTTGGCCGTAACCGGGTGTCGCTCGCCGCCTGGGCCGCCCGCGCGCCGGGCGGGGGCCTCGCTCGGGGTGTCTGCGCTCCGCGACGGCCGCCCGCGCGCCGGGCGGACGTCCGTCGCGGGCCGCCCTCGTCCGTGCCCGGCCTGCGGTCCGCGCGCCGCGTCCGGCTCATCGCTGTCCGGGCCCGACCGCTGTCCGCACCATCCGCCGCGCCGTTCCGAAACGGCCGACGTGCCGTGCCCGTACCGCCGCCGACCGTTCCCGCAGGTCTGCGGCCCGTGCGCCGTACGCCCGACGCCCGACGCCCGTGGCCGGTGGCGCGGTCCGTCAGGCGAAGACCACGCAGGACGCCGCGGGGCACGGAAGCATGCCGGCGCGCCTCGGGATGCCCGTCGTCGGGTCGAGGTCGAACCAGGTGACGTCGCCGGAGCGCTCGTTCGCCACGTACAGGCGCCGTCCCTCGGGGTCCAGCGTCAGGTCCCGGGGCCAGTGGCCGCCGCAGGGCACCGTGGTGACCAGCGCGGGCTTCTCGCGGGTGTCGTCGAGGGCCAGGACGGCGATGCTGTCGTCCCCGCGCACCGCGGCCCACAGGAAGCGCCCGTCGGGCGACACGGCGATCCCGGACGGGTAGCTGGGGGTCACCGCGCCGGCGGGCACGGCCCGGGTGCCCCCGACCGGTGCGAGGACGCCCGTGTCCGCGTCCCAGCGGCAGACGGTGATCGTCGGCTCCAGCTCGCCCAGCACGTACGCGTGGCTCCCGGCCGGGTGGAAGGCCAGATGGCGCGGCCCGGTACCCGGTGGCAGCGCGGTCCGGCCGTGCGGTACCGGTGCGTCACCGCCCGGGGCGTCGAGCGCGTACACGTACACGGAGTCGGTGCCGAGGTCCACGGCGAGCAGGCGGCGACCGGTGGGGTCGGGCACCACCTGGTGGGCGTGGGGGCCGCTCTGCCGCTCCGGGTCGGGCCCTGAGCCCTCGTGCCGGAGCACGACCGGCGCGGCGTCCGGCCTGCCGTCCGCGCGGAGGGGCAGGGCGCTGACGCTGCCGGAGCCGTAGTTGGCGGTGACCACGTGACCGCCGGCGAGCGCCAGGTGCGTGGGGCCGGCGCCGCGTACCGCGACGGGGTCCCCCAGGAGGCGCGGGGCGGCGCCCCGGATGTCGAAGGCGGCGACGGCGCCCTCCTCCGTCTCGGAGACCGCGAGGAGCACGGCGCCCCCGGGCGCGGGCGCCAGGAAGGACGGGTCCGCGACGTCGCCGGCGGCCCCGGTGACGGTC
The DNA here is from genome assembly GCF_040612535.1 of Streptomyces sp. NPDC006368. Taxonomy (NCBI): domain Bacteria; kingdom Bacillati; phylum Actinomycetota; class Actinomycetes; order Kitasatosporales; family Streptomycetaceae; genus Streptomyces; species Streptomyces sp. NPDC006368. Next base: position 93,975 of record NZ_JBEXQK010000016.1, on the reverse strand, counting down.
AGCGCGCCCGTACCCGGGTCGACGTCGGCCGCGACGACCCCGTGGCCTCCGGCCGAGGTGAACGACCCGATGAATGCCCTGCGGCCCCGTGCCCCCGCTGCGTACGTCATCGCGCCGCCCCTCTCCGTCCCGCCCGGCCCGTGCCCGCCCGGGCCCGTGCCGGTCCGGGCCCGTGCCGGTCCGACGCTAGCAGGTACGGACCAGGGGAGGTGAGGGGTGATCAGGAGCGGACGAGTGGGGCCCGGGGAGAGCTCCGCAGCGGTACCGCGAGGGCGACGAGGACCTTCTCCAGCCCGTGGAGGTGGTGCAGCGCGGCCTCGGTGAGGGGGTGGTGGTGCGGGGCGTCCGCCGCCGCGGCGGGTTCCGGGGCGGTCGCCGGGGCGGTGCCGGGCGCCACGAGCGCGTGGAGGGCGATCTCCACGCGCCAGCAGGCGGCGGCCAGCCGGGCGTCGTGCGAGGCGTCCGGGTCGGCGGCGACGGAGGCGAGCCCGCGCACCTCGCGGGCGCAGTCGTCCAGCAGGGCCAGCACCCGCCGGGCGCGGGCCTTGCGGGCGCGCAGCGGGCTGAGCGGGTGCACCAGGGGCGCCAGGGACAGCCGGGCGCGGCCGAGCAGGACCTCCAGTTCGGCGGCGAGCGGTGCGGGGTCGGCGTCCGGGTCACCCGCGAGGCGGCGCGCGGCGGAGGTGGTGCAGCCGTGCACGCAGTGCAGGGCGCGTTCGATCCAGGCGTCCGTCGTGGCGTGGGTGGTGACGGGCAGCACGAACAGGACGGCCAGCGTCGCCCCGAGCGCTCCCACGCCGGTCTCTGCGAGGCGCAGGGCGAGCAGGCCGGGCTCCAGTACCCCGAGGAGCCCGTACAGCAGCCCGACCATCACCGTGACGGCCAGCATCATCCAGGTGTACGAGACCGGGGCGGTGTAGAAGATGCCGAAGACGCAGAGCGCGACGAGGGCGGCGGTGGGCGCTGTCGCGCCGTGCAGTGGTACGGCGACGAAGAGGCTGACGGCGATCCCGATGAGGGTGCCGAGGATCCGCCGGAAGCCGCGCACCAGGGTCTCGCCGCGCGAGGAGGTGTTCACGAAGATCCACCACGTGGCACCGACGGCCCAGTACCAGCGCTCCCCGGACAGGAACTGGCCGGCCACGAGGGCGAAGGCCGCGGCGAAGACGGCCTGGACCGCCTGGCGTGTGGTGGTTCGCGCGAGGCCGGTCCCGCCCGGGAGGGCCGGTACGGCGGGGGGTGGCAGCCGCCGCTCGTAGCACCAGGCGCCGAACCGGACGGCCGAGGAGGCGAGCAGGGCGAGGGCGACGGCGGAGTAGACCTCCGGGAGCTGCTCCGGCGCCGTTCGCAGGAACTGGCACACGAAGAACATCATGAACGCGAAGACACCCAGCGCGTGGCCCCGCGCTCCCCAGCGGCGTACGTACACGGCGCCGCCCGCGACGGCGACGAAGGCCAGGTCGCGCAGGAGCGGATGGCCGTGCAGTCCGGCCGCGAGCGCGAGCACCGGGAAGCCGACGGCGGGCAGCAGTGCCGTGGTGACCGCCTGGCGGGGCACGGTCGCGTCGGTGACCGTGAAGAGCGCCAGGAGCGCGGCGAGCCCGCCGGTGATGACCGCGGGGAGGGTGTGCCCCGCGAGACCGCACACGGTCACCGCCAGACTGATGCCGAGGACGGCCCGGACGGCGCTGCGCAGTCGCAGCCGCCCCGGATCCGGAACCACGAACATCCTCTTCAGCACCGCTTCCCGCCCCTTCCTTGTATGCGTGTCGTATGCGCGTCGCTCTTGACATGAAAAAGGCGCCGCGGAATCCGCAGCGCCATCGACGGGACCATCACACCACTGTGGTGCCCGTTGGCTCAAGTGGCCGTTGATTCACTGAGCCATTGGCACACCATGTCGCGAGGAACCGTTGCCGGTGTGAGGCCAACGGGCCATCGTGTGCGGCGGAGGACGGGGCATGCCCGTCCATTCGGCCGTCACGGGCGCGTGGAGCCGTGCAGCCTCGGAGCCATGAAGTCACGAAGCCATGAGGCCATGACGCCATGACGCCATGACGGAGGAATAGCGTCGTATGTCCGGTTCAATGAGAGGTGACACGGGCAGGTGGTCGGCATGATCGGCGACACGGATGGTGACGGGCAGGCGCGCGGGCCCGGCGGCAGCGGACACCGGACCGTCCCGCACACGGCGGACGTGCGGATCGAGGCGTGGGGCGGGAACCGGGAGTTGTGCCTGGCGGAAGCGGTGCTGGGGATGGTGGAGTGCTTCGCGGACGTCACCGGTGTACGGCCCGTCGCCATGCGCCGGGTCCGGGTGGCGGAGACCGACGACGACGATCTGCTGGCCGCGCTGCTGGATGAGGTCATCTTCCGGCTGGAGGTGCACGGCGAAGTGCCCGTGGACATCGAGGCGGAGACGACCGACGAGGGGCTGGAGGTGCGGCTGGCGGTGGTCGATCTTGCGACGGTCCCCATCATCGGCGCGGCGCCGAAGGCCGTCTCGTGGAGCGATCTCCATCTGGCCCCGGGCCCGTACGGCTGGTCGTGCGGGGTGACGGTCGACGTGTGAGGCGGGCGCCGCCGCCGGGGGACGCGGGGTGCGGCGCCACGGCCAAGCGCCGGAGCCGGGCGGTACGGCAGGCGCGGGAGCGGCCTCACGTCAGGCACCGAGCGAGGTTCCATGACCAGCGCCGGGGACTCTCGGCAAGCACGGGGCGTGCCTCGCGGCCGGCGCCAAGCCGGGCTCCACCGGCAAGCCCGAGGCCGCGCCTGGGCCCGCAACCCCGACCGTCCCCACTGCGGCCCCGAGCCCGGGCCTCGCAGCAAGCCCCCGGGCCGGCCGGCCTCACGGCAAGCGTCGCACCGGGTCCCGCGGCAGCGCCGGTCGACGGCCGGGTGCCCCGCACAGGAGCGGCGCAGCCGCCGACCCCGCCCCCGCCCCCGCCCTCGCCCTCGCCCTCGCCCTCGCCCTCGCCCTCGCACAACGGGCTACCCCTTGACCACGCCCAGCGGGACCAGGCGCACCACCTTGCGGCACAGTCCCGCGCCCTCACTGGCCTCGACCACCTCCGACACGTCCTTGTACGCCTCCGGCGCCTCCTCGGCCAGGCCGCGCCCGGACGCGCCGCGCACCGCGATCCCCCGCGCCTCCAGCCGGGAGCGCAGTTCCTCACCCCGTACCACCCGCAGGGCCGCATGCCGGCTCAGCACCCGGCCGGCCCCATGGCAGGTGGAGTGGAACGCGTCGCCGCCGGGCACGCCGGTCAGGACGTACGACGCCGTACCCATCGTGCCGGGGATGAGCACCGGCTGACCCGCCTCCCGCAGGTCCTGCGGCAGGCCGGGGTGGCCGGGCGGCAGTGCGAGTGTGGCGCCCTTGCGGTGCACGCACAGCGTGCGGGTCGCGCCGTCCACGCGGTGCCTCTCGACCTTCGCCAGGTTGTGGGACACGTCGTACACCAGGGTCAGCCGGGCGCCGGCCGCGCGGCGGAAGATCCGGCGGGCCGCCTCCCCCAGCAGCTGACGGTTGGCCCGCCCGTAGTTGGCCGCCGCCGCCATCGCCCCGAGGTACGCCGCGCCCTCCGGCGATTCGACCGGGACGCAGGCCAGCTGCCGGTCGGGAACGGTGATGCCGTACCGCGGCATGGCCTTGTCCATCGCCCGCACATGGTCGCTGCACACCTGGTGCCCCAGCCCTCTGGAGCCGCAGTGGATCATCACGCAGACCTGGCCGCGGGCCAGCCCGAATGCGGTGGCGACGGGCTCGTCGTACACCTCGTCGACCTCCTGCACCTCCAGGAAGTGATTGCCGCCGCCCAGGCTGCCGACCTGTTCGAGCCCGCGCTGCAGGGCGCGCTCGCTCACCTGTGTCACATCGGCGTCGGGCACCGCCCCGCGGTCCTCGCAGCACAGCAGGTCGCGCGGTTCGCCGTGCCCCTCCTCGACGGCGTACCGGGATCCGCCCTCCAGCACCCGCTTCAGCTGCGCGGTGCCGCTCAGCCGCCAGACCGCTCCACGGCCGGGGCCGTGCGGCACCACCCGGCCCAGCCCGTCCATCAGCGCGGGCAGCACCGGCCGGAGCGCCCGGCGGTCGCAGTCGGCGGCCAGGAGCCGTACCCCGCACGAGATGTCGAAGCCGACCCCGCCGGGTGAGACCACGCCACCGTCGTCGATGTCGGTCGCGGCCACGCCGCCGATGGGGAAGCCGTAACCCCAGTGAATGTCCGGCATCGCGTACGAGGCGGTGACGATGCCGGGCAGGGTCGCCACATTGACGACCTGTTCCAGCGACTGTTCGGCGTCCCGCAGCAGTCGCCGGGTCGCGAACACCACTCCCGGGACCCGCATGTCGCGCCGTGGCTCGATGCGGAAGCGGTAGGGGCGCTCCTCGGTGATGTCCATCGCGATCTCCTTCGCGATCTCTCCTCGCTCCCCCCGGTCTCCCCGCTCTCCCCGTCTTCCTGCCGTTTCTTCCCGCAGCGCCGTGCGCCCCTCGCGTACCCGTGGCCGGGGGACGCCATGTCGGAATGCGCCGCTCCGGCCGTTTGCCGCGCCCCGCCGGTGCTACCCGTCAACGTGCCGCCAGTGGCTCTCCGGGCGGCCGCCGAGGGCCGCCGGGCCACGGGCGGACCATGAGGAGGCGAGGAACGGTGAACGCATCCGTCAAGGAGATGCTCGACACCTACCCGGCCGACCTGGGCGGCGTGGACCGGGAGGCCATCACCCGGTGCATCGAGGAGTGCATCGCCTGCGCCCAGGCGTGTACCGCCTGTGCGGACGCCTGCCTGTCCGAGGGCATGGTCGGCGATCTCACGAAGTGCATCCGCACCGACATGGACTGCGCCGACATCTGCACCGCCACGGCGTCGGTCCTCTCACGCCACACCGGCTACGACGCCAACATCACACGAGCGATCGTGCGGGCGTGCGCCACCGTGTGCAAGGCCTGCGCGGACGAGTGCTCGTCCCATGCGGACATGCACGAGCACTGCCGGCTGTGCGCGGAGGCGTGCCGCCGCTGTGAGCAGGCGTGCGACGACCTGCTCGCCGGGCTCGGCTGATCCCGCGTCGCGCCGAAGCCACGGGCCGGTGCACAGGTGCGCCGGTGCGCCGGTGCGCCGGATCAGGATCCCGATCCCGGAACGGCGGCGTCCGGACCGGGAACGGCGGCGTCCGGGATCCGGAACGGGGTCGGGCCCCCGGGAGAGGGATCAGGTCCCGTCCCGTCGGACGCCCATGGGCCGTCCCTCGAACGAGTGATGCCCACGCCGGGGGCGTCAGCGGCCACCGCCGCCGGCGGGTCCGCCGCGCCCCACCCCCCTCGGGCCATTGGTACTGTCACGGACCGCATCACCGGGCCGGAATGGGATCGACATGGCAGTGGATGAGCTCGACACCCGCATCCTGCGGCTGCTGATCGAGCAGCCGCGCACCAGCGTGCGCGAGTACGCGCGCATGCTCGGGATCGCGCGCGGCACGTTGCAGGCGCGTCTGGACCGGATGGAGCGGGACGGGGTGATCACCGGCACCGGCCCGTTCCTCTCCCCCGCCGCGCTGGGACACCCCGTGCTCGCCTTCGTGCACATCGAGGTGACGCAGGGGCACCTGGACGAGGTGGGCGACGCGCTCGCCGCCGTGCCGGAGATCGTCGAGGCGTTCTCCATCACCGGCGGGGGCGACCTGCTGACCCGGGTCGTGGCGCGGGACAACGGGCATCTGGAGGACGTCATCCAGCGGCTGATCCAGATCCCGGGTGTGGTCCGTACGCGGACGGAGATGGCGCTGCGCGAACGGGTACCGCACCGGCTCCTGCCGCTGGTGGAGTCGGTGGGCCGTGCCTCGCGCACCCAGCGGTGACGGGCCGGACGGGCGACGGCTTGGCATGCTGGGGCTCATGAGCAGCAGTACGACACTCACCGCCGTCATATTCGATCTCGACGGCACGCTGGTGGACAGCGAGCCGAACTACTACGAGGCCGGGCGCCGGCTGCTGGAGAGCCACGGCGTCACGGACTTCAGCTGGGAGCACCACACCGACTTCATCGGCATCGGGACGCGCGAGACGCTGGAGATCCTCAAGGAGGAGTACGCGCTGGCCGCGCCGGTCGACGACCTGCTGGCCGCCAAGAACCGGCACTATCTGCAGCTGGCGCGGGCCGCGACCGAGGTTTTCCCGCAGATGCGGATGTTCGTCGAGCTGCTGCACCGGGAGGGCGTGCCGATGGCCGTGGCGTCGGGCTCGTCCCGGGCCGCCATCGAGGCGGTCCTCCACGGGACGGGCCTGGACGCCTACCTCACGACGCTCGTCTCCGCCGAGGAGGTGGAGCGGGGCAAGCCCGCGCCGGACGTCTTCCTGGAGGCGGCGCGCCGGCTCGGGGTGGAGCCGGCGCACTGCGTGGTCCTGGAGGACGCGCCGCCCGGCGCGGCGGCGGCGTACGCGGCGGGGATGCGGTGCGTCGCCGTACCGTACGTGCCGTCGACGGCCGACGACCCGGCGTTCCTGACGGCGGGCCTGCTGCTGCGCGGCGGACAGGTGGAGTTCACGGCGCGCGCCGCGTACGACTTCGTGACGTCGCCGTCGCACTAGCCGCACGGACGTCCGCGCCCGGCCGCGCACTCCGCGTCCCCCGCGTACCCCGGGCAGCCGGTCAGAGCCGGGCGTGGGCCGTGATGTCCGCGCTGAACTGGTCGATCATCGGTGGTGTCACGGTCGGACGGCACTGGGCGATGGCGTCGAGGTAGTCGTCGGTGCTCGCGCCCGGCGCCCGTGGCTCGGCTCCGCCGCCCACGGCGGCCAGGTCCCGCTCGAAGGCGGCCTGGGCGGCGATGCGCGCCGCGTGCTCGATGTCCGCGGGGGTGAACAGCTCGCTGGCCGCCACCAGGATGGACACGTCGACGTCCGACCGGCCCTGCGTGTACCGGGACCAGATCGCCGCCCGCGCCTCCTTGTCCGGCGTACCGATGGGGATCAGGTAGTCGAACCGGCCCGGCCGCAGGAACGCCGGGTCCAGCGACCGGATGGAGTTGGTCGCGCACACGAGCAGCCGTTCGTCGCCCTCCCGGAAGCGGGGTATCAGCTTGAGCAGTTCGTTGGTCACGCCGTGCATCCCGCCGGGCTGCGCCGGTTCGGTGCGTACGGGAGCGATCTCCTCCACCTCGTCGATGAAGACCAGCACCCGCTCCAGCTCGGAGATCCTCGCGAACGCGCTGCGCAGCGCCGCCGCCAGATTGCCCTCGTCGGCCAGCCGGGACGGCAGCAGCTCCACGAACGGCCAGCCCAGCCGGGAGGCGATGCCCCGCGCGAACGTCGTCTTCCCGGTTCCCGGCGGCCCGAACAGGGTGATGGCCCGCGGCGGTCGCACGCCGTGGCGCGCGGCCCGCTCCGGCTCGGCGAGCGGCAGCACGACACGCCGCTCGATCAGGTCCTTCTCCGCCTCCATGCCCGCGACCTTGGCCCACAGGTCGGCCGGCAGGAACCGCCCGCCCAGGTCCTCCAGCAGGTTGGCCGCCGGGCCGTGCAGCGGCTCCACCTTCTCGAAGTACGCCACGGCGGGCCGTCGGGTGTATCCGGCGTTGATCAGGCCCTCGCCGAACAGGTCCTCCTCCGGCAGGACGTACGCGATCCGGCCGACCCTGGCGGCGAGGAGTCGCCGCTCCAGCTCGACGAGCAGGGCGCTGGCCAGACCTCGTCCGCGCCAGGCCGACGCGATGGCGATGCGCATCACCCAGGCGCGTTCCCCGGCCACGCACGCGAGGGCTGCGCCGATGGGTACGCCCTGGTGAACGGCGACGACGGCCGGCTGGCGGGAGGTCAGCGCGCCGATGCACTCGGCGAGCGAGAAGACGGACTCCTGTCCGAGCTCGGCCGTGGTGTCGATCAGGTGGACGACCGCCGCGAGATCGCTCTCACGGTAGTCGTGGATGAGCCAGTTCACCGGTTCCGCCCCTCGTTGGTGATGTTGCGGTGAGGCTAGGGGCGGCCGCGTGGCCGGGCCTGTGCCGCAGTGCACAAGGCCGGGACGCCGACTACGACGTTCCGTCGGTTGGCGAAGTGACCGGTCCGCCCCCGCGGGCGAGGTGCGCGGCACAGTGGACGGGACCGGTCACGGTCGCCAGGATCCCAACGGACTTCGTCGTCAACGCGGCGCGCGGGGCGCTCGCGGCACGCGGGGGCGCTCATCGACCGGGACCGCCCTCGCGGACGCTCGTGGACGCCCTCACGTCGGGTGCCCTCGCGGGAGCCGGGGGCGACGTGTTCGACCCCGAACCGCCGACGGCCGCCCTGTGGCTGCTGAGGGCACCGAACGTCGTCCTGTCCCCGCGCGTCGCGGGCGTACCCGCGAGACGCCGGCGCGCATCGCCCTCGCTGCCGTCCGGGACTTCGCCGACCACCTGGCCGGAAAGCCGTCGCACGACGTCGTGTCGTGACCGGACGGGGTCAGGGGCGACGACGCCGGGGCCGGGCCCTGGCCCCCGCGCGGATGTCAGACGATCCGGGTCGCCGTGCCCGTCACCCGGATCCGGCGGTCGCCCGCGCGGAGTCCGACGGTCAGCACCCCCGGCCGGCCCATGTCCTCGCCCTGGTGGAGGGTGAGGGTCGCGTCCTCACCGACCAGGCCCTGTTCACGGGCGTACGCGCCGAAGGCACCCGCCGCCGCGCCGGTCGCCGGGTCCTCGACCACGCCGCCCACCGGGAACGGGTCACGCACGTGGAAGACGAACTCCGAGGCTCGCCACACCAGTTGCACGGTGGTCAGGTCCAGCCGGCGCATGAGGGCTTCGAGTCGGGGGAAGTCGTACGCCAGGTCCGCCAGCCGTTCACGGGTCGCGGCGCCGAGCACCAGGTGGCGGGCGCCCGCGTAGGCGATCCGGGGCGGCAGGGCCGGGTCCAGGTCCGTGGCGGGCCAGTTCAGTGCGGCCAGCGCCTCGGTGAGGTCCGCGTCGGCGATGTCCTCGGTGTGCGGCTCGACGGTGGTGAGCGTGGCCCGCGACGATCCGCCCTCCTCGGTCACGGTCACCGGCACCGCCCCGACGGGCGTGGCGAAGACCAGGTCCCCGGGGCCCAGGCGTTCGCCCAGCGCGACGGCCGTGGCCACGGTGGCGTGCCCGCAGAAGGGCACCTCGGCCTTGGGGCTGAAGTAGCGGATGGTGAACGCCCTTCCCGGCTCCCCGCCCAGCCCGGCGGGCGGCGGGGTCAGAAACGCCGTCTCGCTGTATCCGAGGCCGGCGGCGATGGCGAGCATGTCGGCGTCGCCGACCCCGGAGGCGTCGAGGACCACCCCGGCGGGGTTACCGCCCGCCGGGTCGTCGGAGAAGGCGGTGTAGCGCAGGATGTCGGGCTTCGTCGTCATGGTCTCGGAACTCGCGCGGGCCCGTCCTTGTTCCCGGTCGTTCCGGGCCGCGCGGTCTGTTCGGACCCGGGGGGCGGGGGACGGCCGCCAGGCGCTGACCCCAATGGGTGAGCGGTGTTTTGTCGCGTGCCGGGCCTGCTGCGACCCTTGCCGCCGGACCACAGGGAGCAGCGGACCATCCGCTGCCGTCGCGTTCCCACGGAGGGGCGATGGAGTACGGGCGGAGGCTGCGCGAGGCCGTCGCGAAGCCGGGGACGACACCGTTGATCGGGATCTACGACATGTACTCGGCGTCGCTCACGGCGCGCCACTACGACGGGATGTTCGTCTCCGGATTCGGCTTCGCCGCCTCCTACTACGGCCTGCCGGACATCGGGTTCATCGCCTGGCCGGACATGGTCGCGTTCGTCGAACGGCTGCGGCCCGCGTTTCCCGGTCACCATCTGCTGGTGGACATCGACGACGGCTACGCCGATCCGGAGGTGGCCTGCCATGTGGTGCGGCGCCTGGAGGCCGCGGGGGCGTCCGGGGTCGTCCTGGAGGACCAGAAACGGCCGCGTCGCTGCGGGCACGCGGACGGCAAGGAGATCCTGCCGCTGGACACGTACCTGGACAAGCTGCACCGGGTGCTGGACAGCAGGCGTGACATGGTCGTGGTGGCGCGCACGGACGCCGTGGAGGACGCCGGGATGTTGCGGCGGGCGAGCGCGCTCGCGGCGAGCGGCGCGGACGTCGTGCTGGTGGACGGTGTGCGGGACACGGCGGCGATCCGGCGGATCCGCGACGCGGTCGGGACGACCCCCCTGCTGTTCAACCAGATCGCGGGGGGCAAGTCCCCCGCGCTCTCCCTGGCCGAACTCACCGAGCTCGGCGTCGATGTGGCGATCTACAGCACACCGTGCCTGTTCGCGGCGCACGAGGCGATCGACAAGGCGCTCACCGACCTGCGGGCGGCGGACGGCCGGCTGCCCGCGTCGGGGACGGCGGGCGTACGGGAGTCCACGCACCTGCTGGAGCTCAACCTGGCCCCACGGGGCGGCCCGCCACGCCGGCCGCCCCCACCGGGGCCAGCCCGGTCGCGGACGGGTGAGCCGACCGCGTCGGCCACCACGCACGGGCGGTACGGCGCTCCGGGGAGCGGCCCGGGTCAGCCCAGGAAGCTCAGCCGGACCTGGCGCTCGGGGTTGTCCTTGTTCGTGTCGACCACGCACACCGACTGCCAGGTGCCCAGCGCCATCTCACCGCCCACGACGGGGATCGTCGCGTGCGGTGGCACCAGTGCGGGCAGGACGTGGTCACGGCCGTGGCCGGGGCTGCCGTGGCGGTGCTGCCAGCGGTCGTCGGCCGGGAGCAGGGTGTGCAGGGCGGCCAGCAGGTCGTCGTCGCTGCCGGAGCCGGTCTCCAGGATGGCCACGCCGGTCGTCGCGTGGGGCGTGAAGACGTTCAGCAGGCCGTCCCGTCCCGCCGCCGCCTCGCGCAGGAACGAGGCGCACGCGCCGGTCAGATCGTGGACCACCTCCCTGTTCCCGGTGGTGATCCGCAGCGTACGGGTGGTGAATGCGTCGCTCATGCCCCCCATGGTGGCACCGTGTCGGGTTCCGCCGCGGGAGTCGGCGTGTCAGGGGCGGCGCCGTGGACGTGGCGAGTCGTCGGACGCACGATGGGGGAATGGCGATCGACACTGCGTCAGGCGGGGAACCCCTGCCCGGGTCGGCCGATGTCGTGGTCATCGGCGGCGGGGTCATCGGGGCGAGCATCGCGTTCCATCTCGCGGAGGCGGATGCCGGGCGGGTCGTGCTGCTGGAGCGGGACACGCCCGCGTCCGGGTCGTCCGGGAAACCGATCGGCGGGGTGCGCGCGCAGTTCTCGGATCCGGTGAACGTACGGCTGGGGCAGCGCAGTCTGGAGGCGTGGCGGGCGTTCGGGGAGCGGCCGGGCGCGGATGTGGGGCTGGAGCGCGTCGGGTACCTGTTCCTCCTCGGCGATGACGAGGAGGTGGAGACGTTCCGTCAGGGGATGGCGGTGCAGCACGCGTTCGGGGTGCCGAGCCGACTGCTGACCCCGCGCGAGGCGCAGGCGCTCTGCCCGTACGTCGATCCGTCGTCGTTCGTGGCCGCCGCCCACTCCCCCGCCGACGGGCACGCGTTGCCCGGCGCCGCCGTGAGCGGTTACCTGCGGGCCGCCACCGCGCTCGGCGTGACCGTACGGAGCCGGTGTGCCGTCTCGGCGATCGAGACGTCGGGCGGGGAGGTCCGCGCGGTGCGCACGGCGGCGGGGACGGTACGCACGGGGGCGGTGATCTGCGCGGCCGGCGCGTGGTCGGCGGCGGTGGGGGCGATGGCGGGGGTCGCTCTGCCCGTCACCCCGCTGCGCCGGCAGATCGCCCTGACCGGCCCGCTGGACCCGCCTCCGGCGCGCGTGCCGTTCACCCTCGACTACGGCTCCACCCTGTACTTCCACAACGACGGCGCCGACGGGCTCGTCCTCGGTCTGTCCGATCCCCGCCAGGAGCCGGGCTTCGGGCGGGAGTTCAGCGAGGAGTGGCTCGACCTGTTCCGCGAGGCGGCGGGCCGGCGCGCCCCCGCCCTGGCGGGGCTTCCGGTGCGCGGCGGCTGGGCGGGCCTGTACGAGATGACCCCCGACGGCAACGCGCTGATCGGTGAGGCGCCCGCCGTGAGCCGGTTCCTGTACGCGACGGGCTTCTCCGGGCACGGCTTCCTGCAGGCTCCGGCCGTCGGCGAGGTGGTGCGGGACCTGTACCTGGGCAGGGCGCCGTCCATCGACGTCGGCCCGCTCGCCGCCGACCGGTTCGACGGCACCGCTTCCGGCGTCCGCCCGGAGGCGCACATCATCTGAGGAGACCGTATGACCTTCTCCGCGCTCCCCGCCTTCTCCGCGCCCCCCACCACCGACGAGCTGCGTGCCCGCGCCGAGGCCGCGCTGCGGCGCTGCGGCGCCGAGCCGCCCGGTGACGGGGGTGGCGTCGTCGCGCGCACGCCGGTGACCGGCGGTGTGCTGTGCTCGCTGCCCGCCGCGTCGGTGGAGGGCGTCGACGCGGCGGTCGGGGCCGCCGCCGAGGCGTTCCGGACGTGGCGTGCGGTCCCGGCGCCCGTGCGGGGCGCGCTGGTCAAGCGGCTGGGCGAGCTGCTGACGGTGCACAAGGAGGACCTCGCGGAGCTGGTCACCATCGAGGTGGGCAAGATCCGCTCGGAGGCCCTCGGTGAGGTACAGGAGATGATCGACATCTGCGACTTCGCGGTCGGCCTCTCGCGTCAGTTGTACGGACGCACGATGGCGTCCGAACGGCCCGGTCACCGGCTTGCCGAGACGTGGCACCCGCTGGGCGTGGTCGGGGTGATCTCGGCGTTCAACTTCCCCGTGGCGGTCTGGGCGTGGAACACCGCCGTCGCGCTGGTGTGCGGGGACACGGTGGTGTGGAAGCCGTCCGAGCTGACCCCGCTCACCGCGCTGGCGTGCGACGCGCTGCTGGCGCGGGCCGCCGCCGGGGCGGGTGCTCCGGCCGGCGTGCACCGGCTGGTCGTCGGCGGGCGTGAGACCGGGGAGCGGCTCGTGGACGATCCGCGGGTGGCGCTGGTCAGCGCGACCGGGTCGGTGCGGATGGGACGGGAGGTCGCGCCCCGGGTGGCCGCCCGGTTCGGGCGCTGTCTGCTGGAGCTGGGTGGCAACAACGCGGCCGTGGTCACCCCGTCCGCCGACCTCGACCTGGCGGTGCGGGGCATCGTCTTCTCGGCGGCGGGCACGGCGGGGCAGCGGTGTACGACGCTGCGCCGGCTGATCGCGCACCAGGATGTCGCGGACCGGCTCGTGGAGAAGGTCGTCCACGCGTACGGGCAGCTGCCGGTGGGTGATCCGTTCGACGCGGCCACGCTGGTCGGGCCGCTGATCGACGGGCGGGCGCTGCGGGCGATGGGCGAGGCGCTGGAGGAGGCGCGGGCGGACGGCGGCAAGGTGCTGACGGGCGGGGAGCGGGTGGCGGCCGACGTGGCGGCGGACGCGGCCTATGTGCGGCCGGCGGTCGTGCGGATGCCCGCGCAGACCGGTGTCGTACGGCGGGAGACCTTCGCGCCGATCCTGTACGTGCTCACCTACCGCACCCTGGACGAGGCCATCGCGCTGCACAACGGGGTCCCCCAGGGACTGTCGTCCAGCATTTTCACGCGGGACCAGCGGGAGGCGGAGCGGTTCCTGGCCGTCGACGGCTCCGACTGCGGGATCGCGAACGTCAACATCGGCACGTCGGGCGCCGAGATCGGCGGGGCGTTCGGCGGTGAGAAGGAGACCGGGGGCGGCCGGGAGTCGGGCTCGGACGCGTGGCGCGCGTACATGCGGCGGGCGACGAACACGGTGAACCACGGGGACGACCTGCCGCTCGCCCAGGGTGTGCACTTCCTGTAGGCGGCCGGGAAGATCCGCGCACCCGCCCCGGTTGGTAGAAACGTGAACGATTTCCGGGTACGAGACGACGTCCTGGTACGGGATGTGGACGTGGTGGTCGTCGGGGCCGGGCAGGCGGGGCTGTCGGCCGCGTACCACCTGCGGCGCGGCGGACTGGAGCCGGACCGGGATTTCGTCGTCCTCGACCACGCGCCGCGGCCGGGCGGCGCGTGGCAGTTCCGGTGGCCCTCGCTCACGTACGGCAAGGTCCACGGGATGCACGCGCTGCCCGGCATGGAGCTGACCGGGGCCGACGAGAGCCGTCCGTCGTCGGAGGTGATCGCCGGCTACTTCGCGCGGTACGAGGAGACGTTCGGCCTGCGGGTGCGCCGGCCGGTCGATGTGACGGCCGTACGGGACGGCGAGGAGGGCCGGCTGCTGGTGGAGACCGGGCAGGGGACGGCGTACGCGACGCGTGCCCTGATCAACGCGACCGGCACCTGGGACCGGCCGTTCTGGCCGCGATACCCGGGCCAGGAGACCTTCCGGGGCCGGCAGCTGCACACCGTGGACTATCCGGGTCCGGAGGAGTTCGCCGGGCAGCGGGTGATCGTGGTCGGTGGTGGGGCATCCGGCACCCAGCACCTGATGGAGATCGCGGAGGTGGCGGCGGAGACCACGTGGGTGACGCGCAGGGAGCCCGTCTGGCGCGAGGGGCCGTTCGGTGAGGCGGAGGGCCGGGCGGCGGTCGCCCTGGTGGAGGACCGCGTACGGCGGGGGCTGCCGCCGCAGAGCGTGGTCAGCGTGACCGGGCTTCCGCTGAACGACACGATCCGGCGGGCCCGGGAGCTCGGCGTCCTGGACCGGTTGCCGATGTTCGACCGGATCACCCCGACCGGGGTGGCCTGGGACACCGGGCGGACGGTCGAGGCGGACGTGATCCTGTGGGCGACCGGCTTCCGGGCCGCCATCGACCACCTCGCGCCGCTGCGGCTGCGCGAGCCGGGCGGCGGGATCCGGGTGGAGGGCACCCGAGCGGTCCGGGACGAGCGGGTCCATCTGGTCGGGTACGGGCCGTCCGCCTCGACCATCGGCGCCAACCGGGCCGGCCGGGCCGCGGTGCGGGACATCCGGCGGCTGCTGGAGCGCGTCCCCGTGGACGCGTCCGCCGGGTGAGGGGCGCGGGTGGGCGGCTCGCCGCGCTCCCGCGCCGGGCCGTCAGCTCACCGCGCTGCTGCGGGTCTCGTTGAACTCCCGCACGTTCTGCTGGTGCTCCGCGTAGCTGGCGGTGAAGCGGGTGTCACCGGGGCGGACGGTGACGAAGTACAGCCAGTCCCCCGGCGGCGGCTCGACGGCGGCGGCCATGGCCTGCTCGCCGGGGTTGTCGATCGGGCTGGGCGGCAGGCCCTGGCGGTTGTAGGTGTTGTACGGGCTCTCCGTCCTGGTGTCGGCGTGCGAGGTGTCGAGCGTGGAGCGGCCGAGGGCGTAGTTGAGGGTCGAGTCCATCTGGAGTGCCATGCCCTGAGCCAGCCGGTTGTAGATCACGCGGGCCACCTTGCCCATGTCCGCCACGGTGTCGGCCTCGGCCTGCACGATACTGGCGATGGTCACGGTCTGGTAGAGGTTCACGCCGTTGCGCTGCGCGCCCGCGCTGATCCGGTCCGCGCCGAACCGCTCGTGGGCGGTCCTCACCATGTAGTCGAGCAGGCCGCGGGGGGTGGTCTTCTTGTAGACCGGGTAGGTGGCGGGGAACAGGAACCCTTCGGGGTTGCCCTGGGCGTCGGGCGGCAGCTTCAGCTTTCCGCCCTCGGCGATCTGCCGGGTGGTGCCCGACGGCACCTTGAGCGCCTTGTCGGCCGCCTCGTAGACCTGGGTGGCCCGCCAGCCTTCCGGGATGAGCAGCATCGTCGGCTTCTCCGGGGGCGGCGGGGCGGGCGTCTCCCTGAGCAGCAGGAGCGGCACGAGTACGGCGGCGGCCACGACGACGACCAGGCCTGCGGCCAGGGACAGCTTGCCGCGGCGGGTCATCCGGGGCCGGCGCCGGGGGGTGCCCTGCGGGGACTCGTTCACCATGGGCGCACGCTAACCCGCGCGGCCTGCCGCATCGGGTACCTGACGGCCCGTCGACACGTCGACCACCACATCGGCCCAGAACACACGAACAGGGGATCGGATGTTCGCCGGAACGTGTGATCGCATCGGGTTTCCCCGCCCAACTCCCGTGCGTCGCATGATGCTTACGGTGCGCAAGCGACGGGCTGCAGACCTCGGTTGCGTCGTCCCACACATGCACGAAGCACAAGGAGAACCATCCCCATGAACCTGATCACCGACCTGCTCGCCGGCTTCTTCCACTTCGTCGGCTGGCTCGTCTGACACCGGTTCCACTCGGGCGCCGTCGCTTCCCCGTCCCACGGAAGCGGCGGCGCTCGCCTTTGGTGGCTCAGGACGCGGAGGGGGTGAGTTCCGCGTCGCCGTGGACGAGGGCGGCGTAGCGGCCGTCCCGTTCCAGCAGCTGCTCGTGGGTGCCGCGCTCCGCGATGCGACCCGCGTCCAGGACGACGATCTCGTCGGCGTCCCGGATCGTGGAGAGCCGGTGCGCGATCGTGATCGTGGTGCGGCCGGCGGAGAGCGCGTCGATGGCCTGCTGCACCGCGTGTTCCGTGCGCGTGTCGAGGGCGCTGGTCGCCTCGTCGAGGATGAGGACGGGCGGGTCGCGCAGGATGGTGCGGGCGAGGGCCAGGCGTTGCTTCTCCCCACCGGAGAAGCGGTACCCGCGCTCGCCGACGAGGGTGTCGTACCCGTCGGGCAGGGAGGCGATGTGGTCGTGGATCTGGGCCGCTCGCGCGGCTCCCTCGATCTCCTCATCCGTGGCCTCGGGGCGGGCGAACCGCAGGTTGTCGGCGACGGAGGCGTGGAAGAGGTACGTCTCCTGGGAGACCACTCCGACGGCCCGGGTGAGGCTGTCGAAGTCCAGGTCGCGCACGTCGACGCCGTCGAGGGTCACCCGGCCGCCCGTGACGTCGTACAGCCTGGGCACCAGGTAGCTGAGGGTGGACTTGCCGGAGCCGGTGGAGCCCACGACGGCCAGCTTGCCGCCCGCCGGGACGGTGATGTCGATCCCGCTGAGGGTCTCGCCGCTCTTCTCGTCGTACTGGAAGCGGACGTCCTCGAAGCGCACCTCGCCGCGGATCCCGTCCAGGCGCACCGGCTTCTCGGGCTCGGTGATGTCCACGGGCAGGTCCAGGTACTCGAAGATCCGCTGGAAGAGCGCGAGTGAGGTCTGGATCTCCACCCCGGTGGACAGCAGGCTGACGGTCGGCCGGAACAGGCCCTGCTGGAGCGAGACGAAGGCGACGAGCGTGCCGATCGAGATGGTCGCCCCGCCGGCCTGGAGGGCGAGCCCGGCGGCCCAGTAGATCAGCGCGGGCATGGCGGCCATGACGATGCCGATGGTGGACATCCGCCACCGTCCGGCCATCGAGGAGCGCACTTCGAGGTCGACGAGCCGCTCGGACTCGGCGGCGAAGGCCTTGGTGAGCGAGTCCGCCCGGCCCATGGTGCGGCCGAGCAGGATGCCGCTGACCGAGAGCGACTCGGTCACGGTGGCGGCCATCGCGGCCATCTGCTTCTGACGCTGGGTGGTGATCGTCTTGCGCTCGCGGCCGACGCGGCGGCTGATCCACACGAACAGCGGAAGCAGGAGCAGGGAGACGCAGGTCAGCCGCCAGTCCAGCGCGAGCATCGCGACGACCGTGGCGATCACGGCGGTGAGGTTGGAGACGAGGGAGGTGGCGGTGGACGTCACGGTGGCCTGCATGCCGCCGATGTCGTTGGCGATCCGGGACTGCACCTCGCCGGTGCGCGTGCGCGTGAAGAAGGCGAGCGGCATGCGCTGCAGCTGGGCGTAGACGGCGGTCCGCAGGTCGTGCATGACGCGCTGGCCGACCGTCGTGGAGATCAGGGTCTGGAGCACGTTGAAGACGCTGTTCACCACGGCGGTGAGGATCATGCCGAGGGCGAGCAGTGTGAGCAGCCCCGTGCGGCCCTGCGGGATCGCGGTGTCGAGGACCTCACGCAGCAGGAACGGCGAGGCGACCGAGACCAGCGACGAGGCGGCGACGAGCAGCCCGACGACGGCGAGCCGGCCGCGGTAGGGGCGGAAGAGCCGGAGGATGCGCCGGATCTCGGCCGGCGGCTGCTCCGGATCGGGTGGCGGTGGCGTCCATGAGGACTCGGCGTGGATGCGCATGGGCTCCTTCAGGCGCGCGCGGTGGGCGCGGGGAGTCGTGAAGGCTCGGACGGTGGGGCTCGGAAGTCAACGATAAGGCCTTTGAGAGGATAGCTCATTG
Organism: Streptomyces sp. NPDC006368; assembly: GCF_040612535.1. Classification (NCBI taxonomy): domain Bacteria; kingdom Bacillati; phylum Actinomycetota; class Actinomycetes; order Kitasatosporales; family Streptomycetaceae; genus Streptomyces; species Streptomyces sp. NPDC006368. The sequence goes on along the minus strand of NZ_JBEXQK010000016.1, from coordinate 75,875 downwards.
TTACCTGTGCTCACAGTGAGCGTGGTCCTGATATCCTCTCCGCCATGAACTCCCCCGACGCCGACGGTCTGCTCGCCGAGCAGCTGCTGCGCCTGACCCGCCGGCTCCACCGCAGTCAGCAGCGGCAGCTCGCGTCGGCCGGCGTCGCCATCACGCCCGCCCAGTCCCGGCTGCTGCGGATCGTCGCGCATTACGACCGGCCGCCCCGGATGGCCGATCTCGCCGCGCGGCTGGAAGTCGTCCCCCGGGCCGTGACGAGCCTCGTCGACGGCCTGGAGGCGAGCCACCGGGTCCGCCGCGTCCCCGACCCGGACAACCGCCGGGTGATACGGATCGAGCTGACCGACACCGGCCGCGACACGCTGCGGCGGCTGCGCGACGCGCGCCGGGCCGCCGCGGAGGACATCCTGGCCCCATTGACCGCCGAACAGCGCGAGGTGCTCGGCGGCCTGCTGTCCGCGCTGGTCGACGACGTGAGCTGAACCGAGTCCCGTACCGGAGCGCGGCCGCCGGGCGAGGGCCCGACGCCCAAGGGACCACCATGCCGCTGCTGGAGCCGACCCCGGACGGACTGCGCCCCGGCGCGCGGCGCCGGCCGTCCCTCGACCGGGCGCCCGACCTGCTGGCGGAGGGATCCCCGGGGCGGCTGCGCGACGAGCTGGGCGCGCTCCTGGGCCCCGCAAGGTGCTGTGGCGGGTGTCCGACCTGATCAGGTACGCGTCGGACGCGAGCCCGTACCGCTTCGTCCCGCAGGTGGTCGTGGTCCCCGAGGACATCGACGACGTCTCGGCCATCCTGTCGTACGCGCGCGGGAAGGGCCGCGAGGTCGTCTTCCGGGCGGCCGGGACGAGCCTCAACGGGCAGGCGCAGGGCGTGACCGTGCGACGGGGCGCCGCTACCACTCGGCGCTGCTGGAACCGGAGCGCGCCACCCGGCCGTGAGAGGGCGCCGGGCCGGCTGGCCGAACAGGGGGAAGCGGGCGGCGTCGCCCCCCAGCAGGCGCTGTTCGGACTCCGTCGGGGTACGCGGCCGGTGGCGGCCCGGGCGTAGTGCTCGTGGCCCCACGCCACCGGCACGCTCCGGCCCGGCAGACGGTCGAGCGTGGCACGCACGGAGGAGAGCCCGGCCGCCGACGGGCCGGGCGCGCGTCCGGCGGCCCCGCGATGAGGTCGAGGTGGTGGATGGTGGCCTCGACGGCGAGGGTCGTCATCAGGTCACCGGCGGTCAGGACGTGGCCCCGCGTGGAGACGTGGCGCCGCGGGTCCGCCGCGGTCAGGCCGTTCGCCGCGCCCATCGTGTCGGGCCGTCAGTCCCGCCAGTACGTGAGGGCATCCCGGTCGACCGGTCCGGAGGCGGGGTGTGCAGGGCGACCGGTCCGCGGCGGGCGTCGTCCGGGCCGTGGCGCCCGCCGGGGGTGCGGAACTTTGTCCATGTGTTCGCCACAAGAGTCCAAACGGCGCTCTTGCGTGCCGTCACCCCAACGGCCAGGGTCCTTCCCGGGATTCATGAACCAGCCACGCACGTGACGCACGGGAGGTTCGATGAACGACGCAGTACCCGGGAACCAGGACGCACCGAGCCGCCGCTCGGTCCTGCGGACGACGGCCGGTGTGGCGGGCGCCGCCGGTCTGGGGCTCGGCGCGCCGGCCGCCGCCGTCGCCGCGACCGACGGCGCGGGCGTCCAGGCGGAGCCGGCACAAACGGCGGCGCCCGTGCGACAGGGCGCCACCATGGCGGGGGTGCCCTTCGAGCGGCGCTCCACCGTACGCGTCGGGATCGTCGGTCTCGGCAACCGCGGCGGCAGCATGATCGACCTGTTCCTCGCCCTGCCGGGCGTCCGCGTGATGGCCGTCTGCGATCCGGTCCGGGCGAAGGCGGAGTCGGCCGCCGCCAAGGTGGTGAGGGCGGGGCAGCCGTCCCCGGCCGTCTACACCAACGGCGAGGAGGATTACGCCAAGCTCTGTGAGCGCGGTGACGTCGACTTCGTCTATGTGGCGACTCCGTGGGACTCCCACTTCGAGATGGCGAGGACGGCGATGCTGAACGGCAAGCACGTCGGCGTGGAGTGCCCGATCGCGATGCGCCTGGACGAGCTGTGGGCGCTGGTCGACCTCTCGGAGCGGACCCGCCGCCACTGCATGCAGCTGGAGAACTGCTGTTACGGCAGGAACGAGATGCGGGTGCTGCGTATGGCGCACGCCGGGAAGTTCGGTGAGTTGCTGCACGGCGCGGGCGCCTACAACCATGACCTGCGGGAGCTGATGTTCTCGCCGACGTATTACGAGGGGCCCTGGCGGCGGCTGTGGCACACCCGGTTGCGCGGCGATCTGTACCCGAACCACGGGTTCGGCCCGGTGGCCAACTACATGGACGTGAACCGGGGTGACCGGGCCGTCTCCATCAGCAGCTTCGGTACGCCGGCGCTCGGTCTGGCCGAGTACCGGGAGGCGCACGTGCCGCCCGGCGACCCGAGCTGGAAGGAGACGTACATCGGGAGCGACCGCGCGATCAGCATGATCCGGACGGCGAAGGGCCGGGTGATCCGGCTGGAGCACGACGTGTCGACGCCGCATCCGTACAGCCGGATCAACAGCCTGGGCGGTACGAAAGGGGTCTTCGAGGACTACCCGGCCCGGATCTACGTCGAGCCGGACCACAAGGGTCACCAGTGGGGCGACTTCTCCGCGTACGCGGCGGAGTTCGACCACTGGCTGTGGAAGGAGCACGCCAATCCGCCCGGTGGGCACGGCGGCATGGACTACCTCATGGTGTTCCGGCTGACGCAGTGCATGAGGCTCGGTCTGGTCCCGGACTTCGATGTGTACGACGCGGCGACGTGGACGGCGCCGGTGCCGCTGAGCCACGCGTCGATCAAGGCGAAGGGCGCGCCGCAGCCGATCCCGGACTTCACGCGCGGCGAGTGGAGGAAGCCCCGGTCGGGGGTGGATTCCGTCAGGCCGCGGTGAGCGAGGCGGGGCCCGGTGCCGATGACGCACCGGGCCCCGCACCCCGGCGGCCGGGAGTCAGGGCCTCAGCACCGCACCGCTGAGCATGCTCATGACTTTCCGTTGTCTCATGCGACGTGAGTGAAACCCGCGGCCCCGCCCGGCGCCAGAGCGGCCCGTGAACCTTGGCCTGTTCTGTCCGCCCTGCCGAAAAATCGATTGCCGACGGCAGGCCCGGAAGGTGAACCTTGCACGGTTTTCCTTTCCTCCCGTCGATGAAATCCCTGGGACGTCATGCAGATTCACCATCTTCCGTACGCCGATCCAGGTGATCCCGACGTGAGGTCGGGCACGCGTTTCCTGATCTGGCTGGGCCGCAACCAGCTGGGCGGCCAGTTCAAGTCCCTCGGCTGGGGGCTGGTGCACCAGCTCGGCATCGCCGGACTCCCCCTGGGCGTGGGCTTCGCGGTGCAGGCCGTCGTGGACGGCTCCGCCTCGCGCCTGGCGTGGGCCGGCGCGCTGATGGCGCTGCTCGGGGCGGCGATCACGGTGGGCGACACCATGCTGCACCGCACCGCCGTCACCAACTGGATCACCGCAGCGGCGCGCGTGCAGCAGTTGCTTGCCCGCAGGACCGCCGAGCTCGGCTCGCTGCTGACCCGGCGGGTCGCCGCGGGCGAGGTCGTCGCCGTCTCCACCGGTGACGTGGAGCGGATCGGCTGGTTCGTCGAGGTGCTGTCGCGGTTCGGCGCCTCGGCCCTCACGCTGGTCGCGGTCTGCGTCGGCCTGGTGCTCTACCAGCCGGCGCTCGGTGTGGTCGTCGCCGTCGGCGTCCCGGTGCTGGCGCTGGCCGTCCTGCCGCTGCTGCCCCGCGCCACCCGGCGCGCCGACATCCAGCGCGAGAGGGCGGGCCGCGCCACCGAGTTGGCCTCCGACACGGTCGCCGGGCTGCGGGTGCTGCGCGGTATCGGCGGCGAGGAGCTGTTCCTCGGCCGTTACCGCGAGGCCTCCCAGCGGGTGCGCGAGGCCGCCGTGCGCAGCGCCCGCATGTGGGCGCTGATCGCGGCGATCCAGGTGCTGCTGCCGGGGCTGCTGCTGATCGGTGTGGTGCTGTACGGGGCGAAACTGGCCCTCGACGGGCGGATCACGGTCGGCGAACTGGTCACCGTCTACAGCGCGGTGACCCTCACGCACTACCCTCTGCGCACGTTCGAGGAGGTGGCCATGGCCTTCTCCTTCTCGCGGCCCTCCGCCAAGCGCGCGGCGCGCGTGCTGTCGCTGACCCGTACGACGACGACCACCGTGGCGCACGAGCGGCCCGACGGCGATCTGTACGACCCGGTGACCGGGCTGCGCGCCCCGGCCGGGCAGTTCACCGCCGTAGTGTGCGGCGACCCGGACGCCGCCGGGCGGCTGGCCGAACGCCTCGGCGGGCACCCGGCCGACGAGGGTGACGGGCACGCGTCCGTGCTGCTCGGCGGCGTGCCCCTGGACGAGCTGCCGCTCGACGAGGCGCGGCGTGCCGTCCTCGTACAGGACAAGGACCCGGTGCTGCTGTCCGGCACCCTGCGGGAGCTGCTGGACGTTCCGTCGTCCGGTGCCGTGCGGGCCGGGGACGCCCTGGAGGCGGCGCGGTGCGGCGACGTGCTGGACGCGCTCGCCCAGGCGTCGGTGGACGCCGACCGCGACCCGATGCGCACCCGGATCACCGAGCGCGGCCGGTCGCTCTCGGGCGGGCAGCGCCAGCGGCTCGCCCTGGCCCGTTCCCTGGTCGCCGACCCGGACGTGCTGGTGCTGGACGAGCCGACGTCGGCGGTGGACTCGCACACCGAGGCGCGGGTCGCGGCGGGCGTCGCGCGGCTGCGCGCGGGGCGGACGACCGTCGTGTTCGCCTCGTCGCCGCTGCTGCTGGACCGGGCGGACCGGGTGGTGCTGGTGCACGGGGGCGCGGCGGTCGCCGTGGGCACGCACCGCGAGCTGCTGCGCACCGAGCCGCGGTACCGGGCGGTGGTCACCCGCGAGACGGAGGACGAACTCGCCGTACCGGCACGGGCGGACGAGCTGGAGGAACTCGTGGACATCGAGGAGTCGGCATGATCGGCATGGCGCCACCGGAGTACGACCCGGCGGCCCCGCGGACGGCGACGACGCTGCCCGTGGGCAGCGCCGCGACGGTACGCGCGTACGTGGCCGAGCTGCTGCGCCGCCACCGCACGGCGCTCGCGGTGCTCGTCACCGTCAACTCGGTCGCGGTGATCGCGTCGATGGCCGGCCCGTATCTGCTCGGTTCGCTGGTCGACCGGCTGGCGGGCGGGGGGCGAGACCTCCATCTGCCGTTCACCGTCGGTGTGTTCGTGGTCGCGCTGGCCGTGCAGACGGCGTTCGTACGGCTGGTGCGGCTGCGCGGCGCGATGCTCGGCGAGGAGATGCTGGCCGACCTGCGCGAGGACTTCCTCGTACGGTCCGTGCGGCTGCCGCCCGGCGTGCTGGAGCGCGCGGGGACCGGCGACCTGCTGTCCCGTATCACCACCGACGTCGACCGGCTGGCGAACGCCATGCGCGAGGCGGTGCCGCAGCTCGCCGTCGGCGTGGTGTGGGCGGCCCTGCTGATCGGCGGGCTGACGGTGACCGCGCCGCCGCTGGCGCTCGCGATCCTGGTCGCGGCGCCGCTGCTGATCGTCGGCTGCCGCTGGTACTTCAGGCGGGCCCCGTCGGCGTACCGCTCGGAGTCGGCCGGGTACGGGGCGGTCGCCGGGGTGCTCGCCGAGACGGTCGACGCGGGCCGCACGATCGAGGCGCACCGGCTGGGCGCGCGGCGGATCGCGCTGTCCGACCGGCGGATCAAGGAGTGGACGGCGTGGGAGCGGTACACGCTCTTCCTGCGCTCGGTGCTCTTCCCGGTCATCAGCCTCACCCACGTCACGGTCCTCACCGCGGTGCTGCTGATCGGTGGCTTCTTCGTGCTGCGCGGCTGGCTGGACGTGGGTCAGCTGACGACGGGCGCGCTGCTGGCGCAGATGCTGGTGGAGCCGGTCGGGATCATCCTGCGCTGGTACGACGAGCTCCAGATCGCGCAGGTGTCGCTGGCGCGGCTCGTCGGGGTGCGTGAGATCGAGCCGGACGCCGGTGACCCGACGGTGCGGCCCGGTGGGCGCGAGGTGCGGGCGGAGGAGGTGCGTTTCGGATACCGCGAGGGCGTCGACGTACTGCACCGGGTGTCGCTGGACATCGCGCCGGGCACACGGCTCGCGCTGGTCGGCCCGTCGGGCGCGGGCAAGTCGACGCTGGGACGGCTGCTCGCGGGGATCTACGCCCCGCGCGTGGGGCGGATCACGCTGGGCGGGGCCGAGCTGTCCGACATGCCCGCCGAACGGGTGCGTGAGCACGTGGCGCTGGTCAACCAGGAGCACCACGTCTTCGTCGGCACGCTGCGCGACAACCTGCTCCTCGCGCGGCCGGGTGCCGGGGACGGGGAGCTGTGGGCGGCGCTGGGCGCGGTCGACGCGGACACGTGGGCGCGGGCCCTGGACGACGGCCTGGACACGGAGGTCGGCTCCGGCGGGGCGGCGCTCACCCCGGCGCAGGCCCAGCAGGTCGCGCTGGCCCGGCTGGTGCTGGCCGACCCGCACACCCTGGTCCTGGACGAGGCCACGTCGCTGCTGGACCCGCGGGCGGCCCGCCATCTGGAGCGGTCACTGGCGCGGGTGCTGGACGGGCGCACGGTGGTCGCCATCGCGCACCGCCTGCACACCGCGCACGACGCCGATGTGATCGCGGTCGTGGAGGACGGCCGGATCAGCGAGCTGGGCAGCCACGACGCACTGGTGGCGGCGGACGGCGCGTACGCGGCGCTGTGGCGCTCGTGGCACGGATAGGGCCTGTCCCCGGCGAGGTCACCGGTGGTCGGCCCAGACGTAGCTCTCGGGCAGCAGGTCGGTGAGGGGGACCGTGCGCAGGCGGTCCCCGTCACCGACGATCACGTCGAGCGCCGGGAAGTAGTCGTACAGGACCTGACGGCAGCGACCGCACGGGGGGACGACACCGCGCTCGCCGTCGCCCACGGCGACGACGGTCGCCAGGTCGTACGCGCCCTGGGCGGCTGCCGCGCCGATGACGACCAGCTCGGCGCAGGGGCCGCCGTGAAGTGGTAAACGTTCAGCGCGGTGAAGACGCGGCCGTCCCGGGCGCGGGCCGCGGCGGCCATCGTGTGGTTGTCACCGTGGCAGCGGGTCCGGGCGAGCCGGGCCGCGGCGGCCACGAGGTCGTGATCGACGTCCGGGGGTGGTGCGGTCACCTTCCGTACTCCTTCGCGTACCGGGCGGGGCTCTGTTGACCTCCAGGGCTCCGGGGGCTCAGCCGACGAGCGTGCTGGAGCCCGCCACGAGGGCGAGGGTCACCCCGGTCCGGCTCTTGCGCGGGGGCGGTCCCATAGGCGGCGGCCCCATCGGCGGTTGTCCTCATGGGGCCCGGCCCGGGTGGGGCCCGCCGGGATGGGCCTGTGGCGGGTAGGGCTGCTGGCGGCGGATAGGGCTGCTGGGGCGGATACGGCTGCGGCGGGAGGTGCGGGTACTGCTGAACTGCTGACCGTACGGGTTCGGCTGAGACGCGGGCCCGTACGGGCCGGGCCTGTTGGGACGGCGTCGACATGACCATGATCACACGTTACGCCGCGTAGGGGTACCGTCACCGACGTGTTCGGCCTGCCCCGGGCCGGCCGGCGTTCGGCTGGAGAGTGCCCTCGAAGTGGCGTCGTCCGCCCGAAGGGCGGGCCTGGCGGCGACGGGCAGACGGGGCTTTGCGGACCCGGCCTAGATCACGTTCAGCGCCGCCGCGCCGCCCACCCCGCCCAGCAGCATGAACATCGGCATCAGGACCTTGAGCTCCACCCAGCTGCCCGCCCGGAACCGCATGAAGGCCGGCGGTCCCACCGGGTACCACCGCTTGCGACCGACCGGTATCGGCCACAGGATCGGGCAGCCCGACACGGTCAGGGCGTCGCCGATGTCGTGGACGAGCGCGCCGAGCACGATCGGCAGACCGAGCCACAGGTACTCCTGGCCGGGGGCTTCGAACAGCCAGTTCGCGCCGTTGCCGGGCTGGTCCAGGACGCCCGCGAGGATCCACGCGCTGGTGGCGCCCAGCAACCACACCAGGACGTCGCTGGACACGCGGGCGGCCCGCCACAGCAACCCCTCGACGGCGAGCACCAGGTGGACGAAGAGCAGGGCGAGGACCGCCCACCGGCCGCCGGTGATGGCCAGCACCGACGCGCCCGCGCCGGTGAGGACGGCCCACAGCCAGGTGTGCGTGAGGGTGCGGTGGCCGCCGCTCCTGCGGGGGTCGGCCGGCTTCTTGGTGGCCTGGTATACGGCGTACGACAGCTTGTCGACGACCTCGCACACGCCCTTCGACATGGGGCCGAAGGCGCGGGAGATGGTCGCCGACTTGTGGTCGAGGTCGGGGGCGAGCGCCGCGCCCGCGCAGATCAGCGCGCCGACGACGAGCACCGGCCACGGCATGGGACGGCCCGCCGCGGCGGTCGCCGCTCCCACCCCCAGCCAGGCGGCCGCCCCGGAGAGAGAGTGCGCCGGTCCCATCATGTACGTGCCCCGCCCCATTGTGCTGTGTCGCCGTCGAGTTGACGGGACAGCGTATCGCCCCGTGATCTTCGAACCGGTGGCCGGTTCCCGCTCGGGGCCGGAAGCCAGGCAAGATGGGGGCGTGACCCTTATCGATCAGCTGCCGCCGGATGCCGACCCCGATGCCCTCTTCGAGGCCTTCTCGTCATGGGCCGAGAGCCGGGGCATCACCCTGTACCCGGCCCAGGAGGAGGCGCTGATCGAGGTGGTGTCGGGGGCGAACGTGATCCTCTCCACCCCCACCGGTTCCGGGAAGTCGCTGGTCGCGGCGGCCGCCCACTTCACGGCGCTCGCGAACGACCAGGTGACCTTCTACACCGCGCCGATCAAGGCGCTGGTGTCGGAGAAGTTCTTCGACCTGTGCAAGCTCTTCGGCACCGAGAACGTCGGCATGCTCACCGGTGACGCCTCCGTGAACGCCGACGCGCCCGTCATCTGCTGTACGGCGGAGGTACTGGCGTCGATCGCGCTGCGGGACGGCAAGGACGCCGACATCGGCCAGGTCGTGATGGACGAGTTCCACTTCTACGCCGAGCCGGACCGCGGCTGGGCCTGGCAGATCCCGCTGCTGGAGCTCCCCCAGGCGCAGTTCGTCCTGATGTCGGCGACGCTCGGCGACGTGTCGATGTTCGAGAAGGACCTGACGCGCCGCACCGGCCGTCCCACCTCCGTGGTCCGGTCGGCGACGCGGCCGGTGCCGCTGTCGTACGAGTACCGGCTGACGCCGATCACCGAGACGCTGACCGAGCTGCTGGAGACCAAGCAGGCGCCGGTCTACATCGTGCACTTCACTCAGGCGCAGGCGGTCGAGCGGGCGCAGTCGCTGATGAGCATCAACATGTGTTCGCGTGAGGAGAAGGACCGGATCGCCGAGCTGATCGGAAACTTCCGCTTCACCACCACGTTCGGCAAGAACCTCTCAAGGTACGTGCGCCACGGCATCGGTGTGCATCACGCCGGCATGCTGCCCAAGTACCGGCGGCTGGTGGAGAAGCTTGCGCAGGCGGGGCTGCTGAAGGTCATCTGCGGTACGGACACCCTCGGTGTCGGGGTCAACGTCCCCATCCGCACGGTGCTGTTCACGGCGCTCACCAAGTACGACGGCACCCGGGTGCGCACGCTGCGGGCCCGCGAGTTCCACCAGATCGCGGGGCGGGCGGGCCGGGCGGGCTTCGACACCGCCGGGCTCGTGGTCGCACAGGCGCCCGAGCACGTCATCGAGAACGAGAAGGCCCTCGCGAAGGCCGGCGACGACCCGAAGAAGCGGCGCAAGGTCGTCCGCAAGAAGGCGCCGGAAGGCTTCGTCGGCTGGACCGAGAACACCTTCGAGAAGCTGATCGCCTCCGAGCCGGAGCCGCTGACCTCCCGCTTCCGCGTCACGCACACCATGCTGCTGTCGGTGATCGCCCGGCCCGGCGACGCCTTCCGGGCGATGCGCCGGCTGCTGGAGGACAACCACGAGCCGCGCAGGAACCAGCTGCGGCACATCCGCCGCGCCATCGCGATCCACCGTTCGCTGCTGGACGGCGGGGTCGTCGAGCGGCTGGACGAGCCCGACGCCGAGGGCCGCACGATCCGGCTCACCGTCGACCTCCAGCAGGACTTCGCGCTCAACCAGCCGCTGTCGACGTTCGCTCTGGCCGCGTTCGAGCTGCTGGATCCGGAGTCCCCGCCGTACGCGCTCGACATGGTGTCGGTCGTCGAGTCGACGCTGGACGACCCGCGTCAGATCCTCGCCGCCCAGCAGAACAAGGCGCGCGGCGAGGCGGTCGGCGCGATGAAGGCCGACGGCGTCGAGTACGAGGAGCGGATGGAGCGGCTCCAGGACATCTCGTACCCCAAGCCGCTGGAGGAGCTGCTCTGGCACGCGTACAACGTCTACAAGAAGTCGCACCCGTGGGTCGGTGACCACCCCGTCTCGCCGAAGTCCGTCATCCGTGACATGTACGAGCGGGCGCTGTCCTTCACGGAGTTCACGTCCTTCTACGAGCTGGCGCGCACCGAGGGCATCGTGCTGCGCTACCTGGCGGGCGCGTACAAGGCGCTGGACCACACCATCCCGGACGACCTGAAGACCGAGGATCTGGAAGACCTGATCGCCTGGCTCGGCGAGATGGTGCGGCAGGTGGACTCCTCGCTGCTCGACGAGTGGGAGCAACTGGCCAATCCGGAGGTCGAGACGGCCGAGGAGGCCCAGGAGAAGGCCGACCAGGTCAAGCCGGTCACGGCCAACGCCCGCGCCTTCCGGGTGCTCGTGCGCAACGCGATGTTCCGCCGCGTGGAGCTCGCCGCGCTCGACCGCTTCCACGAGCTGGGCGAGCTGGACGGCGAGTCCGGGTGGGACGCGGACGCGTGGGCGGAGGCGATGGACGCGTACTGGGAGGAGTACGAGGACCTCGGTACCGGGCCGGACGCGCGGGGCCCGAAGCTGCTCTCCATCGAGGAGGACGAGCGGCACGGGCTGTGGCGGGTCCGGCAGACCTTCGCCGACCCGAACGGCGACCATGACTGGGGCATCAGCGCGGAGGTGGATCTGGCGGCCTCGGACGAGGAGGGCCGCGCGATCGTCCGCGTCACCGACGTCGGCCAGCTCTGAAAGGACTGATGGATGACCAACCCCGCCGAGAGACTCGTCGACCTCCTCGACCTGGAGCGGATCGAGGTCAACATCTTCCGTGGCGCGAGCCCGCAGGAGTCCCTGCAGCGGGTCTTCGGCGGCCAGGTCGCCGGCCAGGCGCTGGTCGCGGCCGGCCGCACCACGGAGGGTGACCGCCCGGTGCACTCGCTGCACGCGTACTTCCTGCGGCCGGGCATCCCGGGGCTGCCGATCGTCTACCAGGTCGAACGGGTGCGGGACGGCCGGTCGTTCACCACGCGCCGGGTCACCGCGGTTCAGCGGGGCAAGACGATCTTCAATCTGACGGCGTCGTTCCACCAGCCGGAGGAGGCGGGCTTCGAGCACCAGCTGCCGCCGCGCCTGGACTTCCCGCCGCCGGAGGACCTGCCCTCCGTCACGGACGAGATCCGCGAGCACCTGGGGGCGCTGCCGGAGGCGCTGGAGAGGATGGCGCGGCGCCAGCCGTTCGACATCCGGTACGTCGACCGGCTGCGCTGGACCCGGGAGGAGGTCAGGGATGCGGACCCGCGCAGCGCGGTGTGGATGCGCGCGGTGGGCCCGCTGGGCGACGACCCGCTGGTCCACACGTGCGCGCTGACGTACGCGTCCGACATGACCTTGCTGGACGCGGTCCGTATTCCGGTCGAACCGCTCTGGGGGCCGCGCGGCTTCGACATGGCGTCGCTGGACCACGCGATGTGGTTCCACCGCCCCTTCCGCACGGACGAGTGGTTCCTGTACGACCAGGAGTCCCCGATCGCCACGGGCGGCCGTGGCCTGGCACGCGGCCGGATCTACGACCGTGAGGGCCGGCTTCTGGTGTCGGTGGTGCAGGAAGGGCTGTTCCGCCGCCACTAGACGTACGGAACGGGCGGGTGCGGTCGGCCGGGCTCCCGGCGGGCGCGGCCCGCCGGCCCGTGCCCGCCCAGCGGACGTGTGATGCTGGGAGAGGGGCTCCGGCGGATCGAGGGAGTCCAGGGCCATGGCAGAACAAGCTGAGAACCGTGACCGCGTCCCCGGCGCACTGCCCTCGCAGCGGCGCGGGCGCGAGGAGAGCCTCGACGAACGCGCGGACAGGATGTGGGCGGACCTGCTCCAGGAGCTGCGGGTGGCCCAGACCGGCGTGCAGATCCTCTTCGGCGTGCTCCTCATCGCCGTCTTCCAGCCCGTCTTCACCTCGCTCGGCGACGCCGACCGGGCCCTCTACATCGCCGCGGTCACCCTCGGCGCCGCCACGGTCGGAGCGCTGATCGGCCCGGTTTCCCTGCACCGCATGGTCACCGGCCGGCACATCAAACCCCAGACCGTGGCCCTGGCCTCCCGCATGGCCAAGGCCGGCATCATCATGCTGGCCGCCACCGTGACCCTGACCCTGTTGCTCCTGTTGCGGATAGCCCTCGACGACACCTTCGCGCTGTGTCTCACCGCGGCCATCGCCACCTGGCTCGTCACGCTGTGGTTCCTCCTGCCCGCCTGGGCCAGGCGCCACTACTCCCCCGGCGGCTGAGAGCAGCGGCACGGCGCGGCGATCCGTACCCGGGCGGACCCCATCTCGCCGTGATCCTCATCGGGACCCGCGCCCGGTCCGAGGAGGCACCCCCTAGCCTGGTGGCGTTGTCCCCCTTCGATGAGGAGTTCCGCATGTCCCTGTACGACATCCCGCTGCGCACCCTGTCCGGTGAGCCGACGAGCCTGGCCGGCCACCGGGACAAGGCGGTGCTGGTCGTCAACGTCGCCTCCAAGTGCGGTCTGACCCCGCAGTACGAGGGGCTGGAGCGGCTGCACAAGCAGTTCGCCGACCGTGGCTTCACGGTCCTCGGCGTGCCGTGCAACCAGTTCGCGGGACAGGAGCCGGGCAGCGCGGAGGAGATCGCGACGTTCTGCTCGGCGACGTACGGCGTGACGTTCCCGCTGCTGGAGAAGGCGGACGTGAACGGCGCCGGCCGGCACCCGCTCTACGCGGAGCTGACGCGGGTGGCGGACGCGGACGGCGAGGCCGGGGACGTGCAGTGGAACTTCGAGAAGTTCCTGATCGCGCCCGGTGGTGAGGTCACCCGCTTCCGTCCGCGTACGGAGCCGGAGGCGCCGGAGCTCGTCGCGGCCATCGAGGCGGCGCTTCCGACGGCCTGACGCGCGTCACGGGGCGGGGCACGCCGACCACAGGCCGGCGCCGGTCCGCCGGGCGGCTGCCTCGGCCCTGTTCATCGTGGGCCAGTACTTGTCGTTGGGTTCGAAGAGCACCTTGGTGGCGTGTCCGCTGCGGACCAGGGACTCGTTGACGAAGACGTCCCGCTCGTTCCACACGTAGAGCAGGTACCGGTCGAAGCGGTCCTTGAGCTCGACGTCGCGCTCGGTGCGCAGTCTGCTGCCGGTGGGCAGCAGTTCGGCCGTCCGGGCGGTGGCCTCACGGCTGAAGCACTCGCCCCTCTCGGGTGTGTCGATCTCCAGCAGGCGTACGCGGGCGACGGTGCCGTCGGGGATGACCCTGCCGTCGCCCCGTACCTCGACGGTGTCACCGTCGATGACGCGCAGGACGACCGGACCGCGCGGTCCCCTGTCCGGCGGCTCGGGGGTGGGGGCCATGGTGGTGAGGCTCAGGACGACGGCGGCCGAGGCCAGGACGGCGGTGCTCCGGCCGCGGGGGGAAGGGTGCATGTCGCGCCCCCTCTCGGCGGGGTTTTCCGTCGCTTCCAGTACAGCACCGCGGGTAATGGTCAGGCGACCGCGCTCAGGGTGTCCGCGAGGCGGTGGCGGGCCGCGCGGGCGGCCGGGAGGGCCGTGAGGGCGAGCGCGCCGAGCACGGCGACCGCGACCAGGGCGGCGAGGTGGGGCAGGGGCGGGGTGTGCGCGATGCCCGCGCCGATGCCGGTCGCGTGGGCCTCGTGGTCGATCAGCCAGTGGGCGAGCGGAACGCCGAGGCCCGTGCCGACGAGGGCGGCGGCCAGGGCGGTGCAGCCGATGGCCGTCACGGTGACCGAGGTGATCTCGCGCGGGGACAGGCCGATGGCCTTCAGGGCGAGCTGATCGCGTTCGCCGGCGCGGAGGCTGCCGCCGATGGCGGTGGACAGTTCGGTCAGGCCGATGAGGGCGAGGACGGCGATCAGGCCGGCGACGACGCCGCGCAGGGCGGAGAGCCGGTCGGCGGGCGTGGTGACCTCATGGACGTCGAGTCTCCCCCCGGAGGCGTCGGCGAGCTCGGCGCGGACCGTGCGCGGGTCGGCGCCGTGCGCGAGCTGGAGCCGGTAGAGCGTGGGGCGCAGGGTGGGGTCGTTCTCGCGGAGCGTGTCGAGCGAGGTGGAGATGGCCCGGCCGCCGTTCTCCGGTTCGATGCTCCGCCCCACGAGGTGCAGGACCTGCGGGTGGCCGCCGACCGTGACGCGGACCCAGTCGCCGACGCGTGCGCCGAGGAGGTCGAGCAGGCCCTGGCCGGCGACGGCCTCGTCGGGGCCGCGGGCCGGGCGGCCCTCGGCGATGGAGTACGGGTAGGGCTGGGCGCGGGTACCGAGGCCGCGCAGGGCGATCGTGCCGGTCTGCCCGGGGACGAGCGCCGCGACCTCCAGGCCGGGGTGGGCGGCCGTGATGTGGCGTTGGGCCGCGAGGAGGGCGCGGGTTTCGCGGTCGGTCAGGGTGCCGTCGGGGCGGGCGGTGAGCGCGGCGGCGAGGCCGAGCTGCTCGGGGCGGCTGTCGAAGCGTTCGATGGTCGTCCAGGCGCCGAGCGCCACGGTGATCAGCAGGAGGGGCAGGGCGAGGCGGACGATGGTGGCCGGGGCGCGCCGGCCGCGCCCGAAGGCGCTGTGCCAGCCGAGGACCAGGGCGGGTGGGACGCGCAGTCCGAGTGCGGTGCGGGCGGCGCGGGACAGTCCGCCGCCGGGGGCCGCGGCCGGGGGCAGGACCGGTACGGGTTCCACGCGCCCGGCCCGCCACGCGGCCAGGCACGTCGCCGCGCCGATGAACAGCACCGCCGCCACGGGCACGGCGAGCAGCGCCGCCGCGTGGCCGGGCAGCCCCCGCGAGACCGTGAGGGCGTCACCGAGCCGGCCCGGCAGGCGGTCGCCGAGGGTGCGGATGAGCAGGGTGGCGAGGGTCGCGCCGAGCGCCGCGAAGGCGAGGTGCTGGACGAGGAAGACGCGTACGACCTGCGCGGGGGTGAAGCCGATGGCCTTGAGGACGGAGATGTCCCGCAGGTGGCCGCGTACGCGGGTGCTGATGGCGCCGAACACCGCGAGGGCGGCGGCGATCAGGGCGGCGAGGCCGAACAGTCCGAGGACCTGGCCGAGGAGCCGGGTGTCGCCCTGCGCCTCGGTGCGGGCCTGCTGCCAGGTGGAGACGTCCGTGACGGCGCCGGCGCCGAGCGCCGTGACGGCGCGCTGGACCGTGTAGTCGGTGTCGTCGGCGTCGGCGAGGCGGAGCCCGACGACCTGGCCGGGGCGGTCGGCGGGGACGGCGTGCGGGAGGGCCCAGACGGTTCCGGGGTGTTCGCCGGGTTGGTAGCGGGGTTCGGCGGTGTCGGCCACGCCGAGGACGGTGAGGGTGGCCCCGTCGGTCAGGGTGAGCCGGTCGCCGGGTTCGGCCCACAGGGCGCGGGCGAGGCCGGATTCCAGGACGACGCCGTCGGGGACGTCGGGGTCGAGCCAGCGGCCGGATGCCAGCAGGGGGCGGCCGGTCGTGGGGGGCCGGGCTCCGGCGGCGCGCAGTTCGACGCCGGCCCGGGCGCCGTGCGAGGCGAGGGTGGAGGACGCGGTGCGGTAGGGGCCGGCGACCTCCTGGACGCCGTCGAGCGCGGCGAGCCGGGCGGTGTCGGCGGCGGGGCCGGTGTGGATCCAGACGTGCGCGCCGCGGGACTGGGCGAAGACCCGCTGCCAGGGGTTGGTGGCGTAGCCGAAGAGCGCCGTCGCGAGGAGCAGGGAGGCGACGATGCCCGCGGTCGCGGCGACCATGAACAGCGCCTCGCCCCGGTGGGTGCGCAGGTCGGCGTGTGCCCAGCGCAGCATGGCCCGCACCGCCGGTCAGTCCTTCAGTTCGTTCAGTTCGAGGACGCCGGCGATGCCGGTGGAGCGCGGCGGTGTACCGCCGAGCTCGGCGTCGTCGGCGACGCGGCCGTCGAAGAAGCTGATCACCCGGTCCGCGGCGCTGGCGAGCCGCGCGTCGTGGGTGACGAGCACGATGCTCTGCCCGCGCCGGTGGAAGCGGGTCAGCAGCCGCGTCACCTCGCGGGTGCCCTTGCTGTCGAGGCTGCCGGCCGGTTCGTCCGCCAGCAGCAGGCGGGGCTGGTTGACCAGGGCCCGGGCGAGGGCGACGCGCTGCTGTTCCCCGCCGGACAGCTCGCCGGGCATGGAGCGCGCCTTGCCTTCCAGGCCGAGTTCGGCGAGGAGTTCCTCGCGTTCGGCGCGGGCCTGGCGGGCGGTTCGGCCGGCGAGCAGGGCGGGGAGTTCGACGTTGTCGGCGACGGTCAGGTTGGAGACGAGGTTGAAGAACTGGAAGACGATGCCGATGCGGCGCCGCCGTTCCACGGCCCAGCGGGCCTCGCTGTAGCCGTCGGTGCACTCGCCGTCGAGCCACAGCGAGCCGCTGTCGGGGCGCTGGAGCCCGCCGAGCAGGTGCAGCAGCGTGGACTTGCCCGCGCCGGACGGTCCGGTGACGGCGACGAACTCGCCTCGCCGTACGGTCAGGTCGACGCCGCGTACGGCGTGGGCGGGCGCGCCCTCGCCGTGGTGGGTCTTGACCAGGCCTTCGGCGCGCAGCAGCGGCACGGGTATGGAGGCGTCCGTCATCGCAGCTCCTCCAGCTCCTCCTGGCAGCGCTCCAGCCAGTCGAGGTCGGCCTGCAGGTGCAGCATGGCGCCCTCGATCAGCAGGTGGGCTATGCGGTTGTCCCGGTCTTCGGTCGCGGCCAGCTTGGACAGGTTGCGCATGGTGTTGAGGTACTCACGTCGCTGCTTGTTGATGAGGGCGATCTGGTCGGCGAGGCCGGTGCGCGGCGCGAGGGCGAGCTTCATGAAGAACTCGTCCCGCACCCTGGGCTCGTCCGCCGTCTCCTCGAACCAGGCGCGCAGCGCCTCCTGCCCGGCGTCGGTGAGGCGGTAGATCTTTTTGTTGGGGCGGCTCTCCTGGGCGATCTCCTCGCCCTCGATGAGGCCGGACTTCTCCAGCCGGCCGAGCGTCACGTAGATCTGGCCGACGTTGGTGGGAGGGTACGCGGCGCCCAGCAGTTGCTCAAGGTCCTGCTTGAGCTCGTAGCCGTGGGCGGGGCCCCTGGCCAGCAGCGCGAGGAGGGGAAGGCGCACCCGTGCTGTCCTCCTCCGCGTGCTCCCAATGTGATGTGGGCTCTAGTATCGCCCATGCCTAACGGGTATACATGCCCTGACGCCGGACGAAGGTGTACGGCGCCGTGCTCAGGGAGGAACCTATGCGGTGGATGCGCGCCGCCGGTAGGGGTCTCCTGGCGCTCGCGGTCGTGCTGACCGGGTACGTGGCTTCCGGCGCCCCCGGGGACGGGGACCGTGGCGGCGGGCGCGGTCCGATGACGCTGGCCACGGCCGGTGATCTGACCGGCTATCTCGGCCCCGTACTGGAGGGCTGGAACCGGGCGCGTCCGGCGGAGAGGGTCACGCTCGTCGAGCTGCCGGACTCCGCCGACGAGACCCGGGCGCAGATGATCACCGATCTCCGGTCGGGTGCGGGCCGGTTCGACGTCCTGAACATCGACGTCGCCTGGACCTCGGAGTTCGCGGCGGCCCGCTGGATCGCTCCGCTGGAGCGCGGCGCTTTCCCGCTGCGCAGCTTCCTGCCGCCCGTGGTGGACACGGCGACGTACGACGGAAAGCTGTACGCCGTCCCGTATGTCACGAACGCCGGGATGCTCTTCTACCGCAAGGACGTCCTCGACCGGGAGGGCGAACGCCCGCCGCGGACCTGGGCGGAGCTGGAGCGGCAGGCGCGCACGATCGCGCCGCAGTACGGGCTCGGCGGGTACGCGGGCCAGTTCCTGCCGTACGAAGGGCTCACCGTCAACGCCGCCGAGGCCGTGTACTCGGCGGGCGGCACGATCCTGGGGGACGAGGGCGAGCGGGTCACGGTCGACTCGGAGGCGGCCCGCTCCGGGCTCGGGTTCCTGGCCCGGGGCGTGCGTGACGGGTGGATCCCCCGGGAGGCCCTGTCGTACAAGGAGGAGGAGTCCCGGCAGGCGTTCCAGGAGGGCGGGCTGCTCTTCCTGCGCAACTGGCCGTACGCGTACGCCGGCGCCTCCGGCGCGGACTCCAAGGTCGCGGGGAAGTTCGCAGCGGTGCCGCTGCCGGGTCCGGACGGGCCGGGTACGAGCGTGCTGGGCGGCTCCAATCTGGCGGTGAGCGCCCATGCGCGGCACCCGGAGTCGGCGCGGGACCTGATCGCGTACCTCACGAGTGACGCGGTGCA
This sequence comes from Streptomyces sp. NPDC006368, assembly GCF_040612535.1. Lineage (NCBI taxonomy): Bacteria > Bacillati > Actinomycetota > Actinomycetes > Kitasatosporales > Streptomycetaceae > Streptomyces > Streptomyces sp. NPDC006368. The sequence goes on along the minus strand of NZ_JBEXQK010000016.1, from coordinate 57,262 downwards.
GCGCCGGGTCCTGACGGAGGGCGCGCTGCCGCCCGTACGGGCCGCGCTGTACGGGGATCCGGCCCTGGTGCGGGCGTTCCCGTACCTCCCGGCGCTGCGCGCGAGCGTGCTGGCGGCGGCTCCGCGCCCCAAGAGCCGGCACTACGAGCAGGTCAGCCTGGCCGTGCAGGCCGTGGCGCACGACGCGATGGCGGGGCACCAGACGCCCGAGGCCGCGGTGCGGCGGCTGGCCGGTGAGCTGGCGGAGATCACCCGCCGGCGCTGATCGCCCACGCCCGCCTCCAGGGCGAACCTACCCGTTAGGTATCAGCATCCGGACCGAGCTGATCCATCAGGTCGAGCAAAAGGGGACATAACCCCCAACTTCCCTCTGTTTTCCGCATCTTCATTGACACCCTCTTGGAACACCTACCTAACATGCATGCATAACGGCTACCCGCTCTGGGTGGCGCGCACCCTTCACGCAGAAACAGGTCAACGGGTGATGCTCACAGCCCTCAGCAGCCGCCACTGGTGGCGCGACGCGGTGATCTACCAGGTGTACGTCCGCAGCTTCCTGGACAGCACCGGTGACGGGATCGGCGACCTCGCCGGGGTCCGCGCCGGCCTGCCGTACCTCAGGAAACTCGGCGTCGACGGCATCTGGCTGAGCCCCTTCTACCCGTCACCGCAGCACGACCACGGATACGACGTCGCCGACTATTGCGACGTCGACCCGGTCTTCGGCGACCTCGACGAGTTCGAACGGCTGGTCACCGCCGCGCACCGGCTCGGCATCAAGGTGCTCCTCGACATCGTCCCCAACCACTGCTCCAGCGAGCACGACTGGTTCCGCCAGGCGCTCGCCTCCGGCCCCGGCAGCGAGGCCCGCGCCCGCTTCCACTTCGCCGAGGGCCGCGGCCCGGACGGCGACGTGCCGCCCAACAACTGGCACGCCATGTTCGGCGGGCCGGCCTGGAGCCGGGTCGTGGAGGCGGACGGCACACCCGGCCAGTGGTACCTGCACATGTTCACGCCCGAGCAGCCGGACCTGAACTGGCGCAACCCCGAAGTCGGCGCCCACTTCGAGCACGTCCTGCGGTTCTGGCTGGACCGGGGCGTCGACGGCTTCCGCATCGACGTGGCCGCCGGGCTCTTCAAACACCCCCGGCTGCCGGACTCCCCCGACCCCGAGGCGGACGCCCGCACCCGCGACTCGGTCAACCCGCTCGCCTGGAACCAGCCCGAGGTGCACGACGTGTGGCGCCACTGGCGCGCGGTGTGCGAGGAGTACACCGCCCGTGACGGCCGCGAACGGCTGCTGGTCGGCGAGGTGTCCGTCCCCTCCGCCCGCGAGCACGCCAAGTACGTGCGCGCCGACGAACTGCACCAGGCGTTCTTCTTCGACCTGCTGAGCGCGCCGTGGGACGCCGACGCGTTCCGCAAGGTCATCGACGAGGCGATACGCGACATCGCCGGCACCGGCTCCACCGTCACCTGGGTGCTCAACAACCACGACCAGGTGCGCAGCGTCACCCGGTACGGGGACTCCGGCACCGAGGGCAGCGGCCTGGGCGCCGCCCGGGCGCGGGCCGCCGCGCTGCTGATGCTGGCGCTGCCGGGCGCCGCGTACATCTACCAGGGCGAGGAGCTCGGCCTGCCGGAGGTCGTCGACCTGCCGGACGAGGTGCTCACCGACCCGATCTTCCGGCGCACCGGCAGCCGTGCCCGGATCCGCGACGGCTGCCGGGTGCCGCTGCCCTGGTCGGGCCACGCCTCGCCGTTCGGGTTCTCCACCGGCGCGGAGAGCGCCAAGCCGTGGCTGCCGCAGCCGGGCTGGTTCGCCGAGCACGCCACCGAACGGGCGCTCGCCGACACGCGCTCGTTCTGGCACCTGTACCGCGACGGTCTGCAGCTGCGGCGCGAGCTGCCGCAGCTGGGCGAGGGCACCCTGCGCTGGCTGGAGGCGTCCCCGGGCGTCCTGGCGTTCACACGCGGCGACGGACTCGTCTGCGCCGTCAACTTCGGCACCGCTCCGGTGGCCGCCCCCGTCTCCGGCGCCCCCCTCCTGTCCAGCGGGCCCTGCCCGACGGGCGTCCTGCCCGGGTCCACCGCCGCCTGGTGGATCAGTGACGACCACACCACCCCGAAGGGATCGGAAAGATGATGCGACGACGCACTGCTCTGGCCTGCTGCTCGGTGCTCACCCTCGCGCTCACCGCCACCGCCTGCGGCGGTGACCCGGTGAGCGCGGGCGGCGGGAGCAAGGAGCTCAGCGGGCAGACCCTCAGCGTGGCCGGGGTCTGGTCGGGCGCCGAGCAGAAGAACTTCCAGAAGGTGCTGGACGCCTTCACCGAGAAGACCGGCGCCAGAACCGAGTTCGTGTCGACCGGCGACAACGTCTCCACCGTCGTCGGAAGCAAGATCGAGGGCGGCAACGCCCCGGACGTGGTGATGGTCCCCCAGGTCGGCGTCCTGCAGCAGTTCGCCAAGCAGAACTGGCTCAAGCCCTTGTCCAAGTCGGCGGAGAAGTCCGTCGACACCAACTACGCGCCGGTATGGAAGGACTACGGCTCCGTCGACGGCAAGCTGTACGGGCTGTACTTCAAGGCCGCCCACAAGTCGACCGTCTGGTACAGCCCCGAGGCGTTCGAGCAGGCGGGCGTGAAGCCACCGAAGACGTACGAGGAGATGCTCAGGACCGGCCGGGCGGTCTCCGACTCGGGCCTGCCGGCCTTCGCGGTCGCCGGTGAGGACGGCTGGACGCTCACCGACTGGTTCGAGAACATCTACCTCTCGCAGGCCGGACCGGAGAAGTACGACCGGCTCGCCCGGCACGAGATCAAGTGGACCGACCCGACCGTGGTGAAGGCCCTGACCACCCTCGGCACGCTCTTCTCCGACAAGAGGCTGATCGCCGGCGGCCGGAAGGGCGCGCTCGGCACCGACTTCCCCGGCTCGGTCGAGAAGGTCTTCGGCCCCAAGCCACAGGCCGCAATGGTGTACGAGGGCGACTTCGTCGCCGGCATCGCCAAGGACCAGTTCGGCAGGAAGATCGGCGAGGACGCCCGGTTCTTCCCCTTCCCCGCGGTCGCGGGCGGCAAGGCGCCCGTGGTCAGCGGCGGTGACGCGGCCGTCGTCCTGAAGGACGGCAAGAACCAGAAGGCCGCGATGGAGTTCCTGGAGTTCCTCGCGACGCCGGAGGCGGCCGCCGTCTGGGCGGAGGCGGGCGGCTTCCTGTCGCCGAACAAGAAGCTGGACCTCGCCTCGTACGGGGACGACACGCTGCGCGAGACCGCCAGGTCGCTGATCGACGCGGGCGACGCGGTCCGCTTCGACATGTCGGACCAGGCGCCCGCGGCGTTCGGCGGAACCAAGGGCACGGGCGAGTGGAAGCTCCTCCAGGACTTCCTGCGCGACCCGTCGAAGCCGAGCGCCACGGCAGCCGCGCTGGAGGGCGCGGCGGCCAAGGCGTACCAGGGCTGAGGCGGACGCCGTGACCGTACTCGCCGCTCCCCCCTCGCCTCCGCCGCCCACCGCGGCGAAGCCGCCCGGCGACCGGGTCGGACCCCGGGCGCGGGCCCTGCGCCGCCGGCGGATCATCGCCGTGGCGTTCGTCCTGCCGGCGCTGCTGCTGCTCGGCGCGCTCGTGGTCTACCCGGTGCTGTTCTCGGTCGGACGGAGCTTCTTCGACGCGTCCGGCACCCGGTTCGTCGGGGCCGCGAACTACGCGGAGATGTTCCGCGACCCGGCCACGCTGACCGCCATCCGCAACAGCGCCATCTGGGTGGTCGTGGCGCCGACGCTGCTGACCGGCCTCGGGCTGATCCTCGCCGTGCTGGTGGAGAAGGTCCGCTGGGCCACCGCCTTCAAGCTCCTGCTGTTCATGCCGATGGCGGTGTCCTTCCTGGCCGCGGGCATCATCTTCCGCCTGGCGTACGAGGAGGACCCCGACAAGGGCGTGCTCAACGCGGCCGTGGTGGGCGTGCACGACGTGTTCCAGGAGTCCTCCTCCTACCCGACGGCCCGGGCCCGGGAGGGCCAGGGGCTCGACCGCGCGCCGGACGGGTCGTACTCCACCACCGACGCGGTCTCCCCCGGCCGGACGATCACCCTCGGGTTCGTCGGCGTACCGCCCAAGGAGCTGCCCTCCCGGGCCGAGCCGGCGAACCCGGGGCGGGCGGGGGACCGCGAGCTGCGCGGTGCGGTCCACCTGGACTTCACGCCCGGCGGCGGGGGGCGGCCGGGCGTGGTGGACCAGGCCGAGCGCGGACTGCCGGGCATGACGGTCGAGGCGGTGCGGGACGGGACGACCGTCGCCACCGCCACCACGGCGGCCGACGGCGCGTTCCGGTTCGCGGACCTGGACCCGGGCGCGTACACCGTCCGGCTCCCGGCGGAGAACTTCTCCCCGCCGTACGAGGGTGTCTCCTGGCTCGGTCCCGCGCTCGTCACCCCGGCGATCATCGGCGCGTACCTGTGGATCTGGACGGGCTTCGCCATGGTCCTCATCGGGGCCGGGCTGTCGTCGCTGCCGCGCGACTGCCTGGAGGCGGCCCGGATGGACGGTGCGAGCGAGTGGCAGGTGTTCCGCCGGATCACCGTGCCGCTGCTCGCGCCCGTGCTGACCGTCGTCTTCGTGACGCTGGTGATCAACGTGATGAAGGTCTTCGACCTGATCTACATCATCGCGCCTGGCCCGGTGCAGGAGGACGCCACCGTGCTGGCCACCCAGATGTGGCTGGTGTCCTTCGGCGGCGGCAACAACCAGGGGCTCGGCAGCGCGCTGGGCGTACTGCTCCTGCTGCTGGTGATCCCGGCCATGGTGTTCAACGTCCGCCGCTTCCGCAGGAGTGAGTCATGAGCGCGACCGTCACGGCCCCGAAGCCGGGAGGCCGGCTGCGCCGCTGGCTGGGCAACGGCCTGGTGCAGGCGTTCCTCGCCGTCGTCGGCCTGATCTGGGTCACCCCGGTGGCCGGGCTGTTGCTGTCCTCGCTGCGCTCGGCGCAGGACAGCGCGGCGAGCGGCTGGTGGACGGCGCTGACCGCGCCGGGGCGGCTGTCCCTCGACAACTACACGGCGCTGCTCGGCAACGCGGGCATCACCCGTGCCTTCTGGAACACGGTGCTGATCTCGGTGCCGACGACCGTGCTGGTCGTCGTCCTCGCGGCACTGGCCGGATACGCCTTCGCCTGGCTGGAGTTCCCCGGCCGCGACTGGATCTTCCTCCTCGTGGTGGCCCTGCTGGTGGTCCCCGTCCAGGTGGGCCTGCTCCCGGTGGCGAAGCTCTTCGGCGAGCTGGGCCTGTTCGGCACGATCCCGGGCGTGGTGCTGTTCCACGTCGCGTACGGGCTGCCGTTCGCCGTCTTCCTGCTGCGCAACTACTTCGCCGACATCCCGCGCGAAATGCTGGAGGCGGCCCGCATGGACGGCGGCGGTGAGTGGCGGATCTTCACCCGGCTGGTCCTGCCGGTGGGCCGGCCTGCCATCGCCAGCCTGGCGATCTTCCAGTTCCTGTGGGTGTGGAACGACATGCTGGTGGCGCTGCTCTTCGCCGACAGCTCGTCCCAGCCCCTGACGGTGCAACTCCAGTCGCAGGTGCGCCAGTTCGGCAGCAACATCGATGTCCTGGCTCCTGGTGCCTTCCTGTCCCTGATCGTCCCGGTGGTGGTGTTCTTCGCCTTCCAGCGCCACTTCGTCCAGGGAGTGATGGCGGGATCGGTCAAGTGACGCCCCGTGCGGGGCGCTCCTCCCGGGGCGCCCCGCACGGACGGCGGGGCCAGGAAGGCGCCCCGGCGTCCTCGAGCCGACGACCCGTCAAACACCCGCCGAGGGCGCGCCGCCGGTGATTTCGGACGGCCCATCGAAAACCGAGCAGGGCGTCGACCGCGCCTGCTTCACTTGTCCGTCACGATTACGTCACTAACGGAACCTTGCCCTCACAGCAGGGGGAGGCTGTCGCTACGGTCACACTTTCAACGAACCAGCCTTGGGGATGCCATGTCCTGGAACAAACAGCCTCCGCAGCAGCCGACGCAGCCGCCGTGGGGCCCTCCTCCGGGTGCGCCTGTCGGTGGCCCGAAGTGGGCACGGAAGCGCATCATCATCCCCGCCGCGGTGGTCCTCTTCTTTGTCGGCGTGGGCATCGGCAGCTCCGGCGGCGCCAAGACGACAAGCGCCGGCAGCGCGAAGCCGGCGCCGACGGTGACGAAGACCGTGACGGCCTCGCCTGCGAGCATGCCGGATGCCAGGCCGCCGGCACCCAAGTCGGCGACTCCCGCGCCGACGACCCCCGCGCCGGCGAAGTCCTCGGTCCCGGCGGAGGTCGAGCGGGCGTCCGTGCCCAACGTCGTCGGCATGGTGCTGCAGACCGCTCAGGACACCGCCCAGGCCGAGGGCTTCTACTTCCTGACATCGCACGACAGCACGGGCGCCGATCGCGTACAGGTGCTCGACCGGAATTGGAAGGTCTGTTCTCAGAGCCAGGCGGCGGGCAGGAGCATCCCGACCACCACCACGCTCGACTTCGGCGCCGTGAAACTCGAGGAGAACTGCCCGTAGTGACAGCGGCAGGCCCCCTCCCGCCACCGCCGGGAAGCGAGAGGGGGCCTCGCCGTCCGGCTCGGAGATCCGGATCCGCGGGCGTCACCGGCGGAATCGCTCAGCGGATCGGCATGCCCGAGAGGGTGCGGGCGATGACCAGGCGCTGGATCTCGCTCGTGCCCTCGAAGATCGTGTAGATCGCGGCGTCGCGGTGCATCCGTTCCACCGGGTACTCGCGGGTGAAGCCGTTGCCCCCGAGGATCTGGATCGCCTGGGCCGTGACCTGCTTGGCGACCTCGCTCGCGTACAGCTTCGACATGGAGCCCTCGGCGGAGGTGAACGGCTTGCCCGTGGTCGCCATCCAGGAGGCGCGCCACACGAGCAGGCGGGCCGCGTCGATCCGGGTGCGCATGTCGGCCAGTTGGAAGGCGACGCCCTGGTTGTCGATGATCGGGCGGCCGAACTGGACACGGGTCCTGGCGTAGTCGAGCGCCACTTCGTACGCGGCGCGGGCGGTGCCCACCGCCATCGCGCCGACGGCCGGGCGGGACGCCTCGAAGGTGGCCATGGCGGCGTTCTTCACGCGCTCGCCGTCCTTCCTGGCCTTCTCACGGGCGCGGGCGAGGCGTTCGTCCAGCTTCTCCTTGCCGCCGAGGAGGCAGGAGCCGGGGACGCGCACGTCCTCGAGGACGACCTCGGCGGTGTGGGAGGCGCGGATGCCGTGCTTCTTGAACTTCTGCCCCTGGGAGAGGCCGGGGGTGTTCGGCGGCACGATGAAGGAGGCGTGGCCCTTCGAGCCGAGTTCCGGGTCGACGACGGCGACGACGACGTGGACGTTGGCTATGCCGCCGTTGGTCGCCCAGGTCTTGGTGCCGTTGAGGACCCACTCGTCCTTCGCCTCGTCGTAGACGGCGCGCGTGCGCAGGGAGGCGACGTCCGAGCCGGCGTCGGGCTCGGAGGAGCAGAAGGCGGCGACCTTGACGTCGTCGGCGTCACCGTACATCTGCGGGATCCAGGTGCCGATCTGCTCCTCGGTGCCGTTGGCGAGGACGCCCACCGCCGCCAGGCCCGTACCGACGATGGACAGGGCGATGCCGGCGTCGCCCCAGAACAGCTCCTCCATCGCCATCGGGATGCCGAGGCCGGTGGGGTCGAAGAACTGCTGGGCGTAGAAGTCGAGGGAGTAGATCCCGACCTTGGCCGCCTCCTGGATGATCGGCCAGGGGGTCTCCTCACGCTCGTCCCACTCGGCCGCGGCCGGCCGCATCACGTCCTTGGCGAATCCGTGCAGCCAGTCACGGATCTGCTTCTGGTCGTCGTTGAGATCGAGTGTGAACTCGGCCATGTTCCCTCCCGGCGTGTTACTAGCGGTAACCGCAGTCTGTTACCGGCAAGTAGCCGCTGTCAACCAGAAGCGGCCTCAGGGCGGGGTGTTACGTTGCGCAGGCGTCACGGAATTCGCACGGGCGGGGAGACACGCTATGGAGACCACACACCGGACCGAGCAGCGGCGGGCGGCCGACCAGCGGCGACGTGAACTGCTCGAGGCCGCCGACCGCGTGGTGCTCCGCGACGGGCCCCAGGCGTCGATGAACGCCATCGCCGCGGAGGCGGGCATCACCAAGCCGATCCTGTACCGGCACTTCGGCGACAAGGGCGGCCTGTACCGCGCCCTCGCCAAGCGCCACACGGACGCCCTGCTGGCCGCCCTGCGCGCGGCGCTGGACGCCCCCGCCGACCGGCGCCGGCGGGTGGAGGCCACGCTCGACACGTACCTCGCGGCGATCGAGGCGCGCCCCCAGGTCTACCGGTTCCTGATGCACCCCGCCGAGGACGGCGGGCACACACCGGAGCAGGGCTTCGACGTCGGCCGGCATTCGGCGCCCGTCCTTCGCCGGATGGGCGAGGAGCTGGCCCAGGTCATCGCCGAGCGCGTCGACCTGGGCCCCGGCAGCGAGGTGATGGCCCGGGTGTGGGGCCACGGCATCGTCGGCATGATGCACGCGGCCGGCGACTGGTGGCTGGGCGAACGGCCCTGCTCGCGGGCCGAGTTGGTGCGGGGGCTGGCGGACCTGCTGTGGGGCCGCCTGGAGCAGGTCGACGACCGCGCGGGCGGGCCGGGGTTCTGAACCGGGGGCGCCGCCCCGAACCCCCGCGCCTCAAACGCCGGCGGGGCCGGAGTTTCCGCCCGGCCTGCGCGATCCAACCCGTCCGGCGCTTGCGGACACGCGCGAAGCCCGTACGGACCCGGGGGCTTGCCCCGGTTCGGGAAAGGGGTCCCTCCACGCCGCCGGGCGTACGGGGGTGGGGAGTGGCCCCGCGCAGCGGCCCCCGCGCCGGACCATCGCACCGCGACCGTCAGCGCGTGCGCGCCCACTCCGCCCGGCGCGCCGCCCGGAGGGCGCGGGCGCGGCGCCAGCCCGTGAGGCGGTCCGTGTAGACGCGGCCCTCCACGTGGTCGCACTCGTGCTGGAGGCAGCGGGCGAAGAACCCCGTGCCCTCCACGCGCACCGGGGCGCCGAGAACGTCCACGCCCTCCACCACCGCGCGGTCGAAGCGCTCCGTGCCCGCCTCGATGCCCGGCAGGGACAGGCACCCCTCCGCGCCGCGCACGGTGACCCCGTCGGCCTCCACCAGACGCGGGTTGACGAGGTGGCCGAGGTGCCGGACGTCCTCGTCGTCGGGGCAGTCGTAGACGAACACCCGCAAACCGACGCCGATCTGGTTCGCCGCGAGGCCGACGCCCTGCGCCGCGTACATCGTCGCGAACATGTCCTCGATGAGCCGGGACAGGGACGGGCCGAAGTCGGTGACCGGCTCGCAGGGGGTGTGCAGCGCCGGGTCGCCGAGCAGCTTCATGGCTCGTACCTGGCCGGAACTGCCGGGGATCGGGCGGTTTCGCATGGCGCCCAGCGTACGTTCGGCGTGTCCCGACCGTTTCAGCAGGTGGCGCGGTTCGGGCCCTCGTCCGGATCTCGATAGGCTGAGCCCGGACCCACGCTAGGAGGAACAAGGACGATGGCAGGCAACACGGAGCCGCTGTCGCCGCGAGCCAAGCTGGCCGTGACGGCAGGAAAGGCCGCAGCGGCGGTGTCACGCGCCGCGGGACGCGGCAGCGGATCGGTGATCGGCGGCAAGGTGGCGCTCAAGCTCGACCCCGACCTGCTGGGGCGGCTGGCGCAGCACCTGGACGTCGTCCTGGTGTCGGCGACCAACGGCAAGACGACCACCACACGGCTGATCGCGGAGGCGCTGCGGGCCAGCGGCCCGGTCGTGTCGAACGCGCTCGGCGCGAACATGCCCGCGGGCATCACCTCCGCCCTCGCGGGCGGTTCGGACGCCAAGTACGGCGTGATCGAGGTCGACGAGAAGTACCTCGCCGGCGTCGCGCGCGACGTGGAGCCCAAGGCGATCGCGCTGCTGAACCTCTCGCGCGACCAGCTGGACCGGGCCGCGGAGACGCGCATGCTGGCGGAGAAGTGGCGCGAGGGCCTGTCCGGTACGAAGGCCGTCGTCATCGCCAACGCCGACGACCCGCTCATCGTCTGGGCCGCGTCCTCCTCGGCCAACGTCGTCTGGGTGGCCGCCGGGCAGGAGTGGAAGGACGACGCCTGGTCGTGCCCGGCCTGCGGTGGTGTGATGCAGCGCCCCGGCGACGACTGGTTCTGCGGCGAGTGCGGCTTCCGCCGTCCCGCCCCCAGCTGGGCGCTGAGCGGCGACCACGTGCTGGACCCGCACGGCTCGGCCTGGCCGATCCACCTCCAGCTGCCCGGCCGCGCCAACAAGGCGAACGCCGCCACCTCCGCCGCGGTCGCCGCGGTCTTCGGCGTGCCGCCGCAGGTGGCCCTGGAGCGCATGTACCAGGTGCAGGCGGTGGCCGGCCGGTACGACGTGGTGTCGTTCCTCGGCCGTGAGCTGCGGCTGCTGCTGGCGAAGAACCCGGCGGGCTGGCTCGAGACGTTTTCGCTCATCGACCCGCCGCCCACTCCGGTCATCCTGTCCGTCAACGCCCGTGGCGCGGACGGCACCGACACCTCCTGGCTCTGGGACGTCGACTACACCCGGCTGGCCGGGCACCCGATCTTCGTGATCGGTGACCGCCGGCTGGACCTGGCGGTGCGGCTGGAGGTCGCGGGCCTGGACTTCCGGGTGTGCGACACGGTCGACGAGGCCGTGCAGCTGGCTCCGCCCGGGCGGATCGAGCTCATCGCCAACTACACCGCGTTCCAGGACGTACGCCGCCGGGTCGGCAACTGACCCCGCTTCAAGGCTGAAGGACAAGAGCATGAGCGACAGCAGTCTGCGTCTGGTGTGGGTCTACCCCGACCTGCTCAGCACGTACGGAGACCAGGGCAACGCCCTCGTGGTGGAGCGGCGGGCGCGCCAGCGCGGCCTGGACGTGCAGCGTGTGGACGTACGCAGTGACCAGCCGATCCCGACGTCCGGTGACATCTATCTGATCGGCGGCGGCGAGGACCGGCCGCAGCGGCTCGCGGCCGAGCGGCTGCGCCGCGACGGCGGTCTGAACCGAGCCGCCGAGAACGGCGCGATCATCTTCTCGGTGTGCGCCGGGTACCAGATCCTGGGTCACGAGTTCATCAACGACCTCGGGGAGCGGGAGCCGGGTCTCGGCCTGATCGACGTGATCTCGACGCGGGGCGAGGGCGACCGCTGCGTCGGTGACGTGCTGGCGGACATCGACCCGCGGCTGGGCCTGCCCCAGCTGACCGGGTTCGAGAACCACCAGGGCATCACCCACCTCGGTCCGACCGCCCGCCCGTTCGCCCGCACCGTCTTCGGTAACGGCAACGGCACCGGGGACGGCACCGAGGGCGCGTACAACGACACCGTTTTCGGGACGTACATGCACGGACCGGTCATGGCGCGCAATCCACAGATCGCGGACCTGCTGCTGAAGCTGGCCCTCGATGTGAACGCGCTGCCGCCGACCGACGACCGGTGGTACGAGGCGCTGCGCGCCGAGCGGATCGCGGCGGCCTCGCAGCCGTCCTGACCCTCCTGACGCCCCGCCCGTCCACACGTTTTGTCTGTTCGTATGAAGACCGTCCAGTAGTCGGACGGCCGGTTCGGCCCCGCCACCTCCCGCCGGTAGGGTGGCGGGGATCCAACCGGACGACGTGGTCCGGGAGTCGGCCCACGTTGCAAAGGTATTTCGGGCTATGCGCATTGGTGTGCTCACCTCCGGCGGCGACTGCCCCGGTCTGAACGCCGTCATCCGTTCCGTCGTGCACCGCGCCGTCGTCGACCACGGCGACGAGGTCATCGGTTTCCACGACGGGTGGAAGGGCCTGCTGGAGTGCGACTACCGCAAGCTGGACCTGGACGCGGTGGCCGGCATCCTGGCCCGCGGCGGCACGATCCTCGGCTCCTCCCGGGTCCAGCCGGCGCACCTCGTCGACGGTGTCGAGCGCGCCAGGGGACACGTCGCCGAGCTCGGTCTCGACGCGATCATCCCGATCGGCGGCGAGGGCACCCTCAAGGCGGCCAACCTGCTCTCCGCGGCGGGGCTGCCGATCGTCGGGGTCCCGAAGACCATCGACAACGACATCGCCTCGACCGACGTCACCTTCGGCTTCGACACGGCCGTCGGGGTCGCCACGGAGGCACTGGACCGGCTGAAGACCACCGCCGAGTCGCACCAGCGGGTGCTGATCGTCGAGGTCATGGGCCGCCACACCGGCTGGATCGCGCTGCACTCCGGCATGGCGGCCGGCGCCCACGCCATCGTCGTCCCCGAGCGGCCCTTCGACATCGACGAGCTGACCGCTCGCGTCGGGGCGCGCTTCGAGGCGGGCAAGAAGTTCGCGATCGTCGTGGTCGCGGAGGGTGCCAAGCCGCGCGAGGGCACGATGCGGTTCAACGAGGGCGAAAAGGACATCTACGGCCACGAGCGGTTCGCGGGCGTGGCACAGCAGCTGGCCGGCGAGCTGGAGCGGCGGCTCGGCAAGGAGGCCCGGGCGGTGATCCTCGGGCACGTCCAGCGGGGCGGCACGCCGACCGCGTACGACCGCGTCCTGGCGACCCGCTTCGGCTGGCACGCGGTGGAGGCGGCGCACCGGGGCGAGTTCGGCATGCTGACCGCGCTGCGCGGCACGGACATCGTGATGGTGCCGCTGGCGCAGGCCGTGGAGACGCTGAAGACGGTCCCGTCGGAGCGGTACGACGAGGCCGAGACCGTCCTCTGATGTCCGCTTCGTACGGAACACCCGCCCCCGGTCGCAGACGCGGCCGGGGGCGGCTCTAGTCTGGACCGGCAAGCGGACAACCCAGCACGAATCAGGAGCCGGCGGATGGATCACAGCGGGCACGGCATGACGATGGACCTGCCGCCGTTCACGCTGGAGCGGGGGCTCGCGTTCTCCCCGGACACCTTCTTCCTCGTCGGCTGCCTGCTCGCGCTCGGCCTGTACGGGTGGGGCGTCGTGCGGCTGCGGCGGCGCGGGGACGCCTGGCCGGCCGGCCGCACGGTGTTCTTCACGGTGGGTGTCCTGAGCGTCGCTCTGGTGATGTGCACCAGGCTGAACGACTACGGCATGGTCATGTTCAGCGTGCACATGGTGCAGCACATGGTCATCAGCATGCTGTCGCCGATCCTGCTGCTGCTCGGCGCGCCGGTGACGCTGGCGTTGCGCGCCCTGCCGGTCGCCTCGCGACGGGGTGACAAGGGGCCGCGCGAGCTGCTGCTGGCGCTGCTGCACAGTCGCTACATGCGGATCGTGACGCACCCGGTGTTCACGATCCCGCTCTTCATCGCGAGCCTGTACGCGCTGTACTTCACGCCGCTCTTCGACTTCCTGATGGGCTCCAAGCCGGGCCACATCGCGATGATGGTGCACTTCCTCGCGGTCGGGCTGGTCTTCTTCTGGCCGATCATGGGCGTGGACCCGGGGCCGCACCGGCCCGGGTACGTGATGCGGATGCTGGAGCTGTTCGCGGGCATGCCGTTCCACGCCTTCTTCGGCATCGCGCTGATGATGGCGACGGAGCCCATGGTCACGACGTACGCGAACCCTCCGGCCTCACTCGGCATCGACGCCCTGGCCGACCAGAACGCGGCGGGCGGCATCGCCTGGGCGTTCAGCGAGATCCCGTCCGTACTCGTGCTGATCGCGCTGGTGTACCAGTGGTACCGCTCCGAGCAGCGCCATGCGGTCCGCAAGGACCGGGCGGCCGACCGGGACGGCGACAAGGAGCTGGAGGCGTACAACGCCTACTTGGCATCGCTCCAGGCGCGGGCGAAGTAGCGAGCGGGAGCGCACGGGCGGCGGTGGCGATGGCGGCGCGGTGCCGGGTGGTCGGCGCCGGGCGGTGGCGCCGGGGCCGCCCGGGGGGCGACCATGGTCCTACGGCCGGACGGCCCCGCGGCCGCGGCCGGGGAGGAGGGCGCGTGTCCAGTTCCACGAAGACGATGGGTGTGCTCACTGTCGGTGCGCTGGTACTGACGACGGCGTACACGGTGGCGCTCGGCAGCAACGGCTGGCTCTGGTTCGGCTGGGTGGTGCTCGGCCTGCTGACGCTCGGCATGATCGCGACACGCGACTCCTGACGGGCGGGCGCCGCGGGCAGGCCGTGGCAGGCGGGTGCGAGCGGTCGGGTCCGGAGCACCACCGCGGGCGGTCGATGTAAGCAGTCACCTGCGGGTGGTCGGTGCGAGTGACCATCTGCGGGCGGCCCGCGCGAGCCATCACGTGCGGGCGGTCCGCGCGAGCGGGCGGTCGGCGCGAGTGACCGCCCGCGGGTGGCCGGTGACCGGTCCGGGACCGGTCTCTACTTGGCAGCGGCCCGGCTCTCCGCCACGGACCGGGCGCCGCGCCGCGCGGTGGCTGCCACGCCCAGCACCAGCCCCGCGCCGAGGACGATGAGCCCACGGACCCACACGTCCGCCTCGATCCGGGTGGCCAGCAGGACGCAGGAGGCGGCGCCCAGCACGGGCAGCACGGTCGGTGCCCGGAAGTGGCCCTGTTCGCCCGGGTCACGGCGCAGCACCAGCGCGGCGGTGTTGACCATGAAGAACACCACCAGGAGCAGCAGGACCAGCGTGGACGCGAGGGTGGCGACGCTTCCGGTCAGCGCGAGCAGGATCGACAGCGTGGTCGTGGCCGCGATCGCGACCCACGGGGTGCGGCGCCCGGGCAGCACCCTGGTGAGCACGGAGGGCAGCAGTCCGTCGCGGGCCATGCCGTACGTGAGGCGCGAGGACATGATCCCGGTGAGCAGCGCGCCGTTGGCGACGGCCACCAGGGCGATGGCGCTGAACAGCCAGACCGGCACACCGCCAGCCGCCCGGACCACTTCGAGGAGCGGCCCGCTGGACTTGGCGAGCGTGCTCGTCGGTACGGCGGCGGAGGCCGCGATGCCGACGAGGACGTACACGCCGCCGGCCGTGGCGAGCGCGCCGAACAGGGCGCGTGGGTAGGAGCGCCGGGGGTCCCGGGTCTCCTCGGCGACGTTGACGGAGGTCTCGAACCCGACGAACGAGTAGTACGCCAGCACCGCGCCGCTCAGGACGGCCGCCGCGGCACCCTGGTCGGCCGTCCCGAGCTGCGTGAGCCGGGCGGGGTCGCCCTCTCCCCGCAGCAGGAGCCAGGCCCCGAGGACGACGATGATCGCCAGGCCGGCGACCTCGATGAGGGTGGCGACGACGTTCGCGCGCGTCGACTCGCGGATGCCGCGCGCGTTCACCAGGGCCAGTGCCACCAGGAACAGTACGGCGACCAGGCCGACGGGGACCGTGACGAACTCCGACAGGTAGTCGCCGGCGAAGCCACGGGCGAGCGCGGCGACCGAGACGACCCCGGCGGCGAGCATGCAGAACCCGGCCAGGAACCCGGCGAAGGGCCCATAGGCGCGGGTCACGTAGTGAGAGGCCCCGCCGGCTCTCGGGTATTTCGTGGCGAGCTCGGCGTACGACGCCGCCGTGAGCAACGCCAGGGCCAGCGCCACGGTGAGCGGCACCCATACGGCCCCGCCCGAGTTGGCGGCGATCTGCCCGATGAGGACGTACACCCCGGCTCCGAGGACGTCCCCGAGGATGAAGAAGTAGAGCAGGCGCGTCGTGAGGGTGCGCTTGAGCGGCTGATCGTTGCTGGTCGACATGGTGATCCGCCTTCCCGCCCCGCCGGACGCCACGCGTGACCTTGGTCCCGGCCCACCCGGGCACCCCGGTCCCCCGCCGACGCCGGGCAGGGGGCTCCGCGTGGGACGAGGACCGACACCCCCCGGGCACCGCCGGGGCGCGGGCGCCGGGGGGGTCGGTGGGGTCGCCCGCGCTCCGGGCGAGGGCGGAAGGGTGGGGGCGGAAGGGTGGGGTGGGGCGCCCGGGGCGGGTCAGCGGCGCATCGGTCCCCAGGGGCGGCGCTGGTTCGCGACCTCGCGTTCGGCTTCCTCGATCACGGCGTTGTCGATCCAGCTGACCGGTTCGATGTCGCGGAGCAGCGGCTCGTTGTCCGGGCCGCGGGCGACCTCACGACCGCGCAGGGTCCAGGGTCGTACGTCGCCGTCCCGCTCCTGTCGCAGGTGGCAGTAGTCGTACAGCCGGCGGGCGACCCACAGGCGGACGGGGCGGTCGCCCCACCACGTCTCGAGCTGGAGCGGGTTCGCGGACACACCGGGCAAGGTGATGCCGGTGAGGTGGTCCGTGCTGTGCGCGTCCCTCACGTCGTCGGCGGGGCTCGCGGACCAGCGGACGTACAGCCGGCCGTGCTGTTCCACCAGGTCACCGAGGTCCTGCAGGCTGCTCACCGTCGGCAGCTCGGTCACTGCGTCGGGGACCGCCGTCCGGTCGGCGGTGTCCGTGCCCTCCATGGCCTCCATCAGCTCACGCTCCTTGTCGTACGGGACGACCGCCGCGTACCCCTTCGAGGACCGGTGATTCCACCGATGCCCATGTGGCGGACGCGCCGGGACAGTGGCACCGCCAGCGAACACGGCGGCCGGCCCCGACCCCCAGGACGTCAGTCCGGGCCGCCCCGCCGCGACCGAGAGGACGACTCAGTCGTGAAGCGACACACCCTGGCGGCGCTCATCGCCGCCGCCTGCCTTGGCATGACCATGACTCCCCACTCCGCGCAGGCCGCCGCGGAGAACCCCTACGAGCGAGGCCCGGCCCCGACCACCGCCAGCATCGAAGCGGCACGCGGCCCCTACGCGGTCTCCGAGACGTCCGTCTCGTCGCTCGGCGTGACCGGCTTCGGCGGCGGGACGATCTACTACCCGACCACCACCAGCGACGGCACGTTCGGCGCCATCGCGATCTCCCCCGGGTACACCGGAACGCAGTCCTCCATCGCCTGGTACGGCCCCCGGCTGGCCTCCCAGGGCTTCGTGGTCTTCACCATCGACACCAACACCACCCTCGACCAGCCCGACAGCCGGGGACGCCAGCTGCTCGCCGCGCTCGACTACCTCACGCAGCGCAGCAGCGTGCGCGGCCGGATCGACAGCACCAGACTGGGCGTGATGGGCCACTCCATGGGCGGCGGCGGCTCCCTGGAGGCGGCCAAGAGCCGGCCGTCACTCCAGGCGGCGATCCCGCTCACCGGCTGGAACACCGACAAGACCTGGCCGGAGCTGCGGACCCCGACCCTGCTCATCGGGGCCGACGGCGACTCGATCGCGCCGGTCGCCTCGCACTCGGAGCCCTTCTACCAGAGCCTGCCGAGCACGCTCGACAAGGCGTACCTGGAGCTGAACAACGCCGACCACTTCACCCCGAACATCTCCAACACCACCATCGCGAAGTACAGCATTTCCTGGCTCAAGCGGTTCATCGACAATGACACCCGCTACGAGCAGTTCCTCTGCCCGCTGCCCCGCCCGAGCGCGACCATCGAGGAGTACCGGGGCAACTGCCCGCACACCTCCTGACCGTGTGGGCACCTCCTGAGGTGTGAGACGGTGCTGCGGCACAGAGTTCGGCCGGCGGTGTTGGGCGTGTGCCCAACACCGCTTCCGCCGCTGTTTACGCGGAAGTAACATGATCGGAGTGACCGGGATACACGGCCGGAGCGCTGAACTCGAAGCCGTCGCAGCCCTCTTCGACGGGCTGCGATCCGGCCACGGGGGCGTACTGCTCATCGCCGCCGAACCGGGACTGGGCCGCACCGCGCTGCTCCGCAGGGCCGCCACCGACGCCGGCGCCGACCGGGCGCTGTACACCAGGGCCGCGCGCGCGGAACGCGACGACCTTCCGTACAGCGGCCTTTACGCGTTGCTCAGCGCCGCGGGCGCCGATTGCCCCGTGGGCGCCGCCGGGGGCGTGGAGCCGGGCGGGTGGCTCTCGCTGCTGCGCGGGCGGGCCGCCACGGGCCCGCTGCTCGTGTGCGTCGACGACGCGCATTTGTGGGACGCCCGGTCCCGCGCCGCGCTCGGCTTCGCGGCACGGCGCGCGGAGTCGCTGCGCACCCTCGGCCTGCTGCTGTCCGTGGCCGGACACCGCGCGCAGGACCCGGACTTCGCGGGCCTGCCCGTCGTCCGTCTCGGCCCTCTCCCCGACCGGGCCGCGAGCGCCCTGGTGGACGAGCTCACCGGCGGCGGCGCCGACCCCGCCGTACGGGAGGAGCTGCTGTACGAGGCGGAGGGCAACCCGGCCCTGATCGAGGCGCTCGTCGGCCGCCTGACGCCGGCGCAGCTCGCCGGGCACGCCCCACTGCCCCGGCCGCTCGCCGACAGCGGGGCCCTGCTGCGGACGTTCGGCTGCCGATTGGAGGGACTGCCGCCGGACACCCGGCTGATGCTGCTCCTGGCAGCCGCCGCGCAGGAACTCTCGCCCGGCACCGGGGCCGCGGGCGCGGACACCACGGTCGTGCTGCGCGCCGCGCGGGCCGCCGGGATCGCGCCCGGCGCGCTGGACGCGGCCGAGGCCGCGGGTGTGGCGCGCGCGACCGGGGACGCCGGGCAGACCATCCGCTTCGAAAGCCCGCTGCTGCGGCGGACGGTCCTCAGCGGGGCCGCGCTGTCGCGGCGGCGCGCCGCGCACGCGCTGCTCGCCTCGGTGCTCACCGAGGAACGTCACCGGTTTTCCCGGCTGCTGCACCGGGCGTTCGCCGCCGAAGGGCCCGATCCCCGGCTCGCCGCCGACCTGGCCGCCGCGGCCGGGACGGGGACACCACCGGGTGCCACGCCCCTGGAGCGGTCCGTGGCGCTCGCCCGGGCCGCGGAGCTCACCACCGACACCGACGCCAGGGCGAGCCGGTGGACGTCCGCCGCTGAGCTCGCCGGGGCGGCCGGCCGGCCGCGCCGGGCCCGGCACCTGCTCACCGCCGCCCGGCGCACGGCGCAGGCCGCCGGAACAGTGACCAGGACCGGGGCCGGGACCGGGACGCGGGCGGTGCCCGGTCGGGCCGAACTCGTGGACGGCACGCTCACCCTCTACGACGGCCCGGCAGCCGACGCCCACGCCGTGCTGCGGGTGGCGACCGCCCTGCTGGAGCCGTACGACCCGGAACGCGCCCTCGCCGCCCGGCTCGGCGCCATGGACGCGGCCTGGGCCATGGGCGACATCGCGGCCTGCCTGTCCGCGCTCGCCGGGGACGGCGCAGGCGGCGGGGGCGGCGGGGGCGGCGGGCCGTCGTTGCCCCGACTGCCGGGCGAGCACGCGATGTCCCACCTCTACCGGACGGGCCTGCACACCGCCCTGAGCGGGCGCCTCGCCGAGGCGCGCGAACCCCTGCGGCAGCTGCTCGACCTGGGTGCGGGCGACGACGACCCGACGCGGCTGCTGCACGCCGGGGGCGCCGCGCTGGTCCTCGGCGACATCCGGGCCGCGTGCCACACCAACGCCCTGGCCCTGGCGCTCGCCCGGACGCGCGGCCTGACCACCGTGGTGCCACGGGCGCTGGAGCGTCTGGCGTACGCCGAGTTGCGGGCCGGGCGGCACGCCCGGGCCCGGGTGCACGCACAGGAAGGGCTGCGCGCCGCGCACCGGTCCGGGCTGCGCAACGTCGTCGCACACCAGCACGCCGTCCTCGCGCTGGTCGCGTCCGTGGAGGGGGACGCCGGGGCGGTGGCCGGGCATGCCGGGCAGGCCATGGCGGTGGCCCGCCCCCACGGTCTCGTCCAGGCCTCGACCCTGGCCGAATGGGCGACGGCCCGGGCGGACCTGGGGCGCGGCCGGGCGTACGAGGCCGTGGCCCGGCTCGGCCCCCTGGTGCGGCCGGGACCCCGCTGCGGGCACTTCGCGGTGCGCATGCTCGCCGTACCGTGCTTCGTCGAGGCGGCCGTGCTCGCCGGAGAGGGCGACGACGCGCGTGCGGCGGCCGAGGAGTTCGCGCTCTGGGCGGCCCAGGGCGCCGACCCGCAGGCGCCCGCGCAACTGGCGCGCTGCCGTGCCCTGCTCGCCGCGCCGGAGCAGGCCGACGCGCTCTACGCCGAGGCGCTGGAGCGGCACGACGAAGCGGGGGGCGACTTCGAACGGGCCCGAACCCTGCTCCAGTACGGCAAGTGGCTGCGGCGCCGGCGCCGTCCGCGTGAGGCGCGGGGCCGGCTCAGGGACGCCCTCGTCGCCTTCGAACGCTCGGGGGCCGGTCCGTGGGCGGAGCAGACGCGGGCCGAGCTGCGGGCGACCGGGGACACGACCGGGGGCGCGTCCGGCGAGGGGCTGCGTACCCCGCGCGAACGGGTGGCCGCGCTCCCCCTGCTGACGCCCCAGCAGCTACGGATCGCGCGCTGCGTCGCGGAAGGAGCCACCAACCGCGAGGTGGCGATGCGGCTGTCGATCAGCCCGCGCACCGTCGACCACCATTTGCGCAACGTCTTCGTGGCGTTGCAGGTCCGTTCCCGGGTCGAGCTGTCCCGGCTGATGGACCGTGTCGAGAGCGACCACGTCCACCGGGACGGTGCCGAACGGAACGGCGTCGAGCGGGACGGCATCGCCATGGGTGACTGAGTGGGGCGCGAGTGGCTGGAACGCTCCGCGGGGGCGCACACACGCGCACGGCCGCACGGGGGGCGCTCGAACTTCCGTACCGTGCGCCCCGCGCGCCCCACTCGGAGGTTCCCGCCCACCCGTCCGGGGCAGTCGCATGTGTGGACAGGCAGCCGGCCGGGAAGCGACCGGGCGGTGATCATCGGGAGGGGAACGCACATGACCAAGGTCCTTGTGCTGCACAGCGTCGGTCTGTTGAGATCGGCGCTGACAGCGCTGCTCAAGTCGGAGGAGTCGTTCGACGTCTTCGCCTCCGGCTGGCGCACCGCACAGCGTCAGGCCGAATCGTTACGCCCGGACGTGTGCGTGGTCGACCTCGACTGTCCGGGCAGCGCGACGTTCCTGGAGGACGCGCAGGGGGGTACGGGCGGCAGAGCGGGGCTGGGGTCACGTATCGCGCTCCTGGTGCTCGCCTCGGCGGGCAGGCCGGGGGCGCTGCGGAAGGCCTTCGAGGCCAGAGCGCTGGGATACGTGGACAAGGACGGTTCCCCACTACGTCTCGTACAGGCCATCCGGAAGGTGGCACAAGGCGAGCGGTTCGTTGACGAATCGCTCGCCTTCGGCTTTCTCGAAGCGACACGCATGCCGTTGACGGCGCGGGAGCTGAGCGTGCTGGCGCGCGCGGCGGAGGGGGAGTCGATCGCCGAGATAGCCCGGGGGCTGCACCTGTCCAACGGCACGGTACGCAACTACATGGCGTCCGCCACGCGCAAGGTGGGCGCCCGCAACCGGATCGACGCGATCCGTATCTCGCAGGGGGCGGGGTGGGTGTGAGCGCGGGCGGCGGTCGCGCCCACTGGGGGCGGGCCGGCCGCGCCGCTCACCGGTGCGCGAGT
This sequence comes from Streptomyces sp. NPDC006368, assembly GCF_040612535.1. Lineage (NCBI taxonomy): Bacteria > Bacillati > Actinomycetota > Actinomycetes > Kitasatosporales > Streptomycetaceae > Streptomyces > Streptomyces sp. NPDC006368. The sequence goes on along the minus strand of NZ_JBEXQK010000016.1, from coordinate 35,959 downwards.
CCCGCGAGGTCGCGGTAGAGGGGCGAGGTGTCCAGCAGCTCCTCGTGCGGCGCGCACGCGGCGCGGGTGCCGTCGAGCGCCAGGACGCGGTCCGCCCGTACGGCCGATGAGAGGCGGTGGGCGACGACGATGAGCGTGCCGGGGCGGGCCGCGAGGGCCCGCTCCGCGTGCTCCTCGGTCTCCGGGTCGAGGTGGCAGGTCGCTTCGTCGAGGAGGAGCAGGGGGGCGTCCGACAGGTAGGCGCGGGCGAGGGCCAGCCGTTGCCGCTCCCCCAGCGACAGCCTCGCGGGGTCGATGACGGCGTCCGGGCCGCCGAGCCGCCGCACGAGGGCGCCCAGCGCCAGCGCTTCCACGGCCTCCTCCACGTCGGCACGGGTCGCGTCGGGGCGCAGATAGCGGACATTGTCACGGACGGTGCCGGTGAAGACGTGGGCGTGCTGCGGCAGCAGCGCCCGGCGCCGGTCGGGTCCCCGCGCACCGGTCACGTACGCCGGGGCCCCGGCCACCAGGACGGTGCCGCTGCTCGGCGGGACGAGCCCCGCGAGGAGCGCGGTCAGCGTGGACTTGCCGATGCCGCTGGGACCGACCACCGCGAGGTGCTCCCCGCGCCGCACGACGAGGTCGAGCCCATCGAGCACGGGACGGGCCCGGGGCCCGTACGCGAAGGTGACCCCACGCAGCTCGGCGGCGGGCGGCGCGGATGACGGCGGGCGCGCGACCGGAGGCTTCCGGGACGGCACCCCGGGCTCGGCGGTGCCCGGGGGCGGTGGGGCCGCGACGGAAGACACGGCGGCCGGCCCCCCGGGCTCGGCTGTGCCCCGACGCACCGGGGGCGGCGGGTGCGCGGCGGTGACGGCCGGGCGGGAGCGCGCGGCGTGCCGCGCGTCGCGGCCCTCCGGGTCGCCCGGCAGCGCAGGCTCCTCGGTGCCGAACCGGTCCAGCACCACCAGCAGCCGTGTGCCCGCCGCACCCAGCGCGCTCATCAGCGTGTGCAGCGCGGGCAGCAGTGACTGGACGAGGTACGTGAGCGCGCCCAGCAGGGCGCCCGCGGTGACTCCCCGCCGTAACAGCCAGGGAGTGGCCACCACGAGAGCCACGACCGGCAGTCGGCCCGCCGCGCCCAGGGCGAGGGTGCGGACGGCCGCCCAGCGGGCCAGGCGGCCCGACAGGTGTGCCTCCGCGTCGATCAGTCGGCCCATGCCTTCGGCGATCCGGCGCTCGCCGCCGCACGCCACCACATCGCGCATGCCCGCGCCGGCCGCGCCCACCCGCGCCGAGAGCGCCTCGTCCGTGTCGAGGTAGGCCCGTTGGGCACCGGCCATCGGGGCGAGGGTGCCCACGAACAGCAGCAGCCCCAGGAGCAGCGGCGGCAGCACGACCAGGAGCAGCGCCGGTGCGAGTGTGGCCATGCCCACCAGGGCCCCGAGGGCGGTGAAGACGAACGAACGGGCGGTCAGGACCAGCCCGGCGAAACTGTCCCGGGCCATCTCGGTCTGGTGGACGAGACGGGAGACCACCGCGCTGTTGCCGATCGCGCCCTCCGCCCGGGCCGGGTCCGACACGGCGGTGGCCAGGGCCTGGGACACGGCCCGGCGCACCAGTCCGTCGCGCAGCGGCTCGACCAGGCCGGCGAGCCCGGAGAACACGCCGCGTACGGCGAACCCGCCCAGCAGCGCCGCGCCGGCGGCCACGGCCAGCCAGAGCAGTCCCACGCTCGTACGTCCGGCGAGGAAGCCGTCATCCAGGGCGCGGGCGACGCCGTAACCGGTGAGGAAGGTGTGGGCGGACTCCAGGAGGGACCAGCCGGCCAGGGTGAGCAGGGCGCGCTTGCGGCGCAGCAGGAAACGCCGCCCCTGGGGCAGGACGCGGCGCAGGGCCCCCTGACCCGGCTTCATCCGACGCCCCCGTCGGTGGGCCGGGCGGGGTGGTGGTCGGCGGGGGTGACCTCGGGTGCCGTGGCCCCGGGAGCCGTGACCTCGTCCGCCGCCGTGGCTGCGGTGGCCTCGGTGGCCGTGTCCCCCGAGACGGTCGCCCCGTTGACCGCGGCCTCGTCGGCGTCCGCCGCGAATACCGCGCGGTAGGCCGGGTCCCGCCACAGCCGGGGGTGCGGGGCGACGGCGCGTACGCGGCCTTCGTGCAGCCAGATCACCTGGTCGGCGCGGGCCGCGGACGAAACCCGGTGGGCGATGACGAGCCTGGTGCCCGCCCGTACGTCGCGGGTCAGGGCGCGGTCGACCTCCCGTTCGGTGATGGTGTCCAGGCTGGAGGTGGCGTCGTCGAGGATCAACAGCCGTCCCGCGTGGGCGAACGCCCGTGCCAGGCCGAGGCGTTGGAACTCGCCGCCGGACAGGGGCGCCTCCGGCAGGGGGGTGGCGTAGCCGTCGGGGAGGCGCTCGACGAAGCCGTCGGCACCCGCCGCTCGGGCGGCCGATCGCAGGGCGGTGGCCGTCGGCGTGTGCTCCCCGAAGGCGAGGGCCTCGCCGACCGTCTCGCCGAACAGCGCCGGCCGCGCGAAGGCGTAACCGATCTCGCGCCTCAGCTCTCCCCGCTCGACGGCGTCCAGGGGTACGCCGTCGAGAAGGACGCTGCCCTCGTCGGGATCGGTGAGCCGGCCCGCGACGGCGGCGAGCAGCGACTTGCCGGCCCCGGAGCGGCCGACCACGGCCACCGTGGTGCCGCCGGGCACGAGGACGTCGACGCCGTGCAGCACGGCCTGTCCGTCCCGTACGACGGTGACGTCGCGCAGTTCGAGGGTGCCCGGCCCGTCGGCGGGCAGGCCGTGGCGCCCGTGCCCGAGGGGCGGCAGGGCCATCAGCTCGGCCGTGCGACGGGCCGCGCCCCGGCCCCGGACGAGGGCGCCCAGCGGGCCGGCCACCGCGCCGACGCCGGCGGCGAGGGCCGCGTACCGTGACAGCGCCAGCAACTGGCCGACGCCGAGTGCCCCGGAGGCCAGCCGCAGGCCACCGACGGCGAGGACGACGCAGACGAGCAGGGGCATCAGGACACCGCTGCGTGCCACCGCCCGGCCGTAGACCTGCCACATCCGCCGGCCCTCGGCCGCCAGGTCGGGGAGCGTGGCGAGCACGCGCCGCCGCTCGTGCCGGGCGCTCCCGGCGGCGGCGATGGTGCGCGCCCCGGCGAGGGCCTCGACGAGCCGGTCGGCGATCCCGGCCTGCACGCGCTGGTAGCGCGCGACGCTGTCGGACGAATGGTGGGCGAAGGCGCGGAGCAAGAGCATGAGCAGCGGGACGCCGGCCAGGAAGGCGAGCGCCGTCCGCCAGTCGATGGCGAGGAGCGCGATCAGCGCCCCGACCGGCAGGACGACGGCCGCCACCGCGCTCGCGGCGGTGGCCGGCACGGTGCCCGCCTCGGTGGCGTTGGCGGTCAGCCGTGTCGCCAGGTCACCGGGGGCGAAGCGGGCGGCGTGGTGCGGGGCGGTGGCGAGGAGGCGGGTGAGGCCGCGGGTGCGGAGCCAGGAGGTGGTGCGGGCGTTGGTGGTGCCGGTCAGCAGGGCCACGCCCGCGTCGAGGATCAGGTCCGCCGTGATCAGTGCCGCGCAGAGGGCGACCCAGCGGGGGGCGGCGGGGGCGCCGGCGAGGAGCAGGTCGAGGGTGTGGCCGAGGACGGCTGGTTCGGCGAGGGTCGCGGCGGCCGAGGCGAGCGAGCAGCCGAGGATGGCGGTGGCCCGGCCAGCGCTGTGCCGGGCGGCCTTGACCAGCACACGGTCGGCTCCCCGGTTGGCTTGGCGTTCCGTGGCGCGGTCGGCGACGCGCTCCGCGGCGCGGTCCGGGGCCTCGGCCCCGCCATGGTGAGCGGCCCGGTCGGCGGCGCGGTCCGCCGCGGGAGTCGGCTCGCGGCGGCGCCGTTCGGCGGTCCCCGGTGTCGGATCGTCCGCGTGGGGCGCCGTGCGTGCGGCAGGCATCCGGGGCGGTTCCTTCCTTCCTCGCGTCCGCCGGCGGGCGAGCCGCCCGGCGGACCGGTGGTGCGGGGGTGGTGCGGGTCCGGCCCCGGACGGGCGTGCCGTCCGGGGCCGGGGCGATCCGGTCAGTCGCACGGTGTCGGCACCGCGCGCCCGAGTCGGGTCAGTTGCAGGTGGTGACGCTCAGGCTGCTGTCACCGCAGAGCAGCAGGCTGGCGCGGCTGCCGGTGGCCAGGTCGCCCGTGGCCTCTTCCTTCGGGGTCTCCATCGACTGCAGGTCGAGAAGGGTCATGATTGATTCCTTTCCTTCATGGGGACAGTGTGTTCGGTTACGGCCCCTGGCAGGGACCGGCTCGTGGGCCGCCGGAGCGGCGGGAGGAACGGCAGGTGCGCGTGTCCGTCGGACGCGGCGCTGCCGAGGGCGAGCAGACAGCCGGCGGTGCCCGTGGCGAGATCCATGGACAGCCGCATCATCTGTTCGCCGGGGAAGGCCAGATGTCCCTGGTACGGCACGGCGTGCCGGGCGAGGGCGTCGATCTGGCGGCGTACGTCGGAGGGTTCGGTGCCGGGCCCGGGCGCGGTGGTGCGGCTGAGGTGGAGCACCATGCCGGCCGCGCCGCGGAACAGCCCGGGCTGGGCGTAGAAGGTGGCCTGCGCGGCCCGTACGATCTCGCTCCGCGCGCCTTCGAAGCGCTCGTCGTCGCGGTGGGCGGCGAAGTCGTCGAGCACCATGCCGATGCCGACGCTCCCGGCGCCGAGGTACGGCATCGTCCGCCAGCCCTCGTCGACCTGGAGGGTGCCGCCGGCGCTGCGCACGCACCGGTCGAGGTCGCGCCGCAGCGCGTCGGCCGCGAGGTCGAGGAGTCCGCTGTCACCGGTGCGTTCGTACAGGCGCAGGAAGAGCAGGGCCGGTCCGGACGCCCCGTGGAGCAGCCCGGCCCGGGTGACTCCGGGGAGCGCCTGGGCGACGAGGTCCGCGCAGCGCAGGGCGGCGTCCCGCAGGCCGAGTGCGTCGAGGGCGAGGCCGAGTCCGGCGAGGCCGCTGTGCAGGTCGGGGGCGACGCCTTCCCACGGCCGGGCGAGGGTGAGTTCGGCGAGTTCCATGGCCCGCTCGGGGTGTCCGAGCCGGTCGAGGGTCCAGGCGATGCCGGCGAGGCCGTCGTAGAGGCCGAGGGGACTGCCGGACGGGGGCTCCTTGGTGTGCTCCAGGAGCCACTCCTCGGCGGCGGTGTGGGCCGGCGCCCCTGTCTCGGCGAGGGCGTACAGGACGCCCGCCGCGCCGTAACCGAGCGTCAGTCCGCCGCCCGCCGTCGCGAACTGTGCGATGTCGCCCGGGAAGAATCGGTCGTCGCGCCCGGGGGTGGCGGAGGATTCGATGGCGCGGACCATGGAGTCGCGGCTGCGGGGCCAGTCGCCGGGCTCGACCGGCAGGTAGGGGCCGAAGGGCGGCGTGTCCCCGGACCGGGGATCCCCGGAGAGGATCTCCGCGACCGCCTCGTCGAGGAAGGCGCGCGGCACGGGGAAGTGGGCGGCCGCGATCTCGGCCAGGTGCCGGGCCTTGTGCCGGTCGAGCGGGAAGAGGCTGGTGAGCGGCATGAAGAGGGCGATCCGCAGACAGGCCAGCGCGTAGCGGTCGACGTCGAAGCCGCGCCGGTCCGCGGGGGCGACGAAGGCGGGGTTGGCGACGGTCTGGCGGCGGCCTTCGTCGATGTGCGCGGCTGCTTCGAAGTCGAGCAGGACGACGGAGGACTCGTCCTCGGACACCATGATGTTGAACAGGTGCAGGTCGTTGAAGACGACACCGCGCGCGTGGACGGCTTCGACGGCCTCCTCGACGAGCCGGTGGACGCGCAGGGCCCAGTCCGTGTAGGCGGCGAGGCTCTCGGGCGTGGGGTCGGCCTCGATGAGGGGGTGGCGGCGGGCGAAGAAGGTGTTGAGGGGTTTGCCCTCGACGTACTCCATCGCCAGGAAGTGGTGGCCCCCCAGGACGAAGGTGCCGCGTACCTCCGGTGTGTACGGCAGGCCCGCCAGCCGTTCCAGGGCCTGCTGTTCGCGCCGGAGCCGGGTCACCGCGTCGGCCCCGTCCGCCGCGAGGCCGGCGTGCGGGCGGGCCTCCTTGAGGACGACCTTCTCGCCGGTCCTGGTGTCGTGGCCGACGTACACGCCGCCGCCGTTGGAGAAGTGCAGGGCGCGGTCGATGGTGTACGGGATGTCGGTGACGGTGACGGCCCGCCGCGCGTCGAGGTGGGGGCGCAGGAAGTCGGGCAGGGTCACCCAGTCGGGGACCTGGAAGACCGGTCCTCTGAGGTCGGGGACGAGCCGCCCGTCGGGGTGCTGGACGGCGGGGCACAGGTCGCCCTTGTCGTCGTAGCAGTGACGCTGGGTGAAGCTGCCGTACCGCAGGTACACCGGGCCGTCGCCCCAGCGCAGGTCGCTGAGGATGTACGGGCCGTCCTCGCCGGCGAGCAGGGCGTCCAGGTCGCGGGCGACGCGGTGGCACTGCTCGTCGTCGGCGGGGTACACGGTGATGAACTTGCCGCTGCCGGCGCGGTCGGCGTACTTGGCGTTGCGGTTGTGGAGCAGGTAGCGGCTGGGGACGAACTTGAAGGCGACGCGATGGGTGAGGCAGTAGTCGGCCACCCTCGACAGAATCGTTTCCGCGTTGTCGAGGCGGGCCGATACGTGGATCTTCCAGCCCTGGGCGGGCAGCGTGTGCCCGAGAGGTCGCAGCGCCAGCCAGTCGCCGGTGCGGTGCCGCTGCCAGCCTTCCGGTACGGACGCGAGCGCCGTCTCGTACGGGGCCGCGTGGGCTCCCCTGCCCTCCGACGCGGACAGCCGGTGCGGTGCGTCGTAGAAGTGGCGGTCCGCGTCGCAGAAGGTGGCGTATCCCTTGATCACACCTGCTCCCTCGGTCGGCGACGAGGAAGACAGTGCCATCAGGGGACGGGAGGCCGACAGTCACAAGTGTCAGCAAAGAGCCGTGCGGAACGCACGAGTAACTTCCCTTTGGCACTTGCCCGTTGCGCGCGCCCCCGCCTCTCGTGACCCCGTCACTCCATGGCCGACCGCCCTTCCCGCGCGGCGAGGGTGAAGGAGTGCCCGGCGGGGTCGGCGTACGTCCGGACGTCGCGTGGACCGGAGTTGTCCCTGGTCTCCACGGGACGGGCGCCCAGGCCGACCGCCTCCCTCTCCGCCTCGTCCATGTCCTCCTGCGCGACGAGGATGTGCAGGTGCGCCTGTTGCGAGTCGTCCGGCCGGGGCCAACTGGGCGGCGCGTACCCGTGGTCGCGCCATACGGCCAGACGCACCCCGTCCTGCCCGACGACCTCGATGAAGTCGGGGTCGGTGCCCCGCTCGGTGCGGGCGTCCAGCAACGCGGCGTAGAACTCGGCGAGCGCTTCGGGTTCGGCGCTGTCCAGTACGAGCACACTGGTCTTCGATACCGTCATGCGGCTCTTGTGCCCCTCCTCGGGGACGACACGCGCACGCCGCGCGTGACTGCCGGGAGCCCCTACGGCCCGGCTCTCCGCGTCCGTTCCGGCGGGGGCCGCGTCCCGTGAGGCTCCGAACTGACGAAGGATCAGTAAAGTCGGATGGCCTGGCGGACCGGCCCGGAGCCGATCCGTGGATGGGAGAGACCGTGTTCTATTACGTGCTCAAGTACGTGCTGCTCGGACCGGTGCTGCGGCTGCTGTTCCGGCCGAGGACGGAGGGGCTGGAGCACATCCCGGACAGCGGGGCGGCGATCATCGCGGGGAACCATCTGTCGTTCTCGGACCACTTCCTCATGCCCGTCGTGCTCAAGCGGCGCATCACCTTCCTGGCCAAGCAGGAGTACTTCACCGGCCCCGGCATCAAGGGCCGGCTGACCGCCGCGTTCTTCCGCAGCGCCGGCCAGATCCCCGTGGACCGCTCCGGCAAGGAGGCGGGCCGGGCCGCCATCCGCGAAGGGCTCGGAGTGCTGGACAAGGGCGAGCTCCTCGGCATCTACCCCGAGGGCACCCGGTCGCACGACGGGCGGCTCTACAAGGGCAAGGTGGGTGTCGCGGTGATGGCCCTGAAGGCGGGCGTGCCGGTGATTCCCTGTGCGATGGTCGGGACGTTCGAGATCCAGCCGCCGGGCCAGGTCGTACCGAGGATCAAGCGGGTCACGATCCGCTTCGGCGAGCCGCTGGACTTCTCCCGGTTCGCGGGGATGGAGAACCAGAAGGCGGTGATCCGCGCGGTCACCGACGAGATCATGTACAGCATCCTCTCCCTGTCCGGGCAGGAGTACGTCGACGAGTACGCGGCCACGGTGAAGGCGGCGCCGGCGACCGGGCAGTCCGGGAAGTTCCCCCGGTTGCGGCGCTGAGCGCGTATCCGCGCACGGCGAAAGCACCTGGGCGGCCCGGCGGGACGGGCGTAGCGTCGCTCCATGACCAGGGGAAGCGTGATCGTGCTGGGCGCGACGGGACAGATCGGGCGGGCCGCGGTGCGGGCGCTGGCCGAGGACGGCTGGGAGGTGCGGGCCGCCTCGCGCCGCGGCGGGCGGGACGCCCGATGGCCGGACGAGGTGCGGCCCGTGGCACTGGACCGGGACGACGGGGGCGCGCTGGCGGCGGCCCTCGGCGACGGGTGCGACGTGCTCGTGGACATGGTGGCGTACGGGGCGGGGCACGCCCGGCAGTTGCTCGGGTCGGCGGACCGGATCGGCTCGGCGGTCGTCGTCTCCAGCGGCGCGATCTACCGGGACGAACGGGGGCGCGGCTTCGACACGCAGGCGGAGCCGGACGGCTTCCCGCGTTATCCGGTGCCGATCCCGGAGTCGCAGGCCACGGTGGAGCCGGGCGAGGCGACCTACGGGACACGGAAGGTGGCGCTGGAGCGGGAGCTGCTGGCGGCGGGTGACCGGCTGCCGGTGACGCTGCTGCGAGCGGGCGCGGTTCACGGCCCGTACTGCCGTGCCCCGCGCGAGCTGTTCTTCGTGAAGCGGGCGCTGGACGGGCGGCCGGTGCGGATCCTGGCGTACAACGGGCGCAGCCGGTTCCATCCCGTGCACGTGGACAACCTCGCCGAGCTGATCCGCCTCGCGGCGGTGAAGCCGGGCTCGCGGGTGCTGAACGCCGCGGATCCGCAGGCACCGACGGTCGCGGAGATCGGAGCGGCCGTGGACGCGGCCCTGGGGGTGTCGAGCGAGACGGTGCTGATCGACGGAGCGGCGCCGGTGGGGATCGTCGGGGTCACGCCGTGGACCGCGGCGTATCCGGTCGTGTACGACATGGCCGCCGCCGAGCGCGAGTTGGGCTATCGCCCGGTCACCGCGTACGCGGAGTCGTTGCCCGCCACGGTCGAGTGGCTGGCCGGGCGGCTGGCCGGCCGGGAGTGGCGCGACGCCTTCCCCGCCCTGGCGAAACAGCGGATCGACTGGTTCGACTACGCGGCGGAGGACGCGTGGCTGCAGGGCCTGACGGGAGTGCGGTGAGCGAGCACGGGACACGGGTGCCACGGAGGTGGTGGGCGCGCCGGGCGGGAACCGAGTGGCGCGGACCACCCATCGCCGGGCTGAGGGACGGGCCGAGGGGGCAGGCCGAGGGGACGTGCCGGGATCGGGGCCGGTTCTCACCCGCCACGCATGGTGTCGGCACATCGGGCAACACGGACTTTCACAAGTTCCCCCGGAACAGGGAGAGTTCTCATGGCCGGTTACGGCACCAGCGGTACGCATGGGCACACGCAGTCCCGTACGAACGGCCTGGCCATCGCCGGGCTCGTGTGCGGCGTCGTCGGTGTGCTGGTCTTCAGCGTGATCCTCGGCCCGCTCGCGATCATCTTCGGTGTGCTCGGCCGCAAGCAGGCACCGGCGAAGGGTGGGGCCGGGATGGCGAAGGCCGCGATCATCCTGGGTGTGGTGGACCTGGTGATCTTCGCCATCATGATGTTCGTCGCGGCGTCGAACGGCGGCTTCGCCTGGTACGTCGGCGGCTGACCCTCGACGCGGGACGAGCCGTCAGCCCCGGACGAGCCGGTCCAGCGCCTCGTCCAGGACGTGCCGCAGGCGCAGCGCGTCCGGCGCCACCGCCGTCACCAGGGCGGCCGGCCCGGCGAGCGGCGCGAGGACCGCGGTCTCGCCCAGCAGGCGCGGATCGACGGGCTTCTCGGCGAAGTCCGGGTCGACCACGAGGAGTTGGCCCACCGCCCGGCGCCCTGCCAGCACCGCTCCCCCGTCCCAGCCGCCGGGCGCCCCCGGACCGCAGAGCAGTTCCTGGTCCAGCAGGGGGCGCCCGGCGCGGCGGACGGTGAGGCGGGCGGCGAGGGTGCCGGGCTCTTCTCCGTGCCGGCCCAGGATCTGCTCCTCACGCAGGACCAGTCGTGCGGTGCCGTCCAGTTCGACGGTCGTACGCATCCGGAGCTCCGACCCGTACGCCGAGATCAACTGCTCCGGCAGCCAGCGCAGTTCGGCGCCGTCACCCACGGTCAGCCGGACGTCGTACGTCGCCGGCCCGGTGGCGCCCCGGCCGGGCAGGGCGACGGTCGCCGCCGCCGAGCCGACGGTGAGCCGTGCCCCGTCCCGCGCCTCCGCCTCGATCGCCAGCCGGTCGCCGCCCAGCGGAGCGGTCATCGCCCCGACGACGGTGACGCGGGTGTACGGGCCGGTGGCCCGGGTGCGGCGCAGGGCGAGCGGTCCGTCGCTCTCCAGGACCGGCAGGGCGCCGTCCCGCTCGGCGACGATCCGCGCGGTGGCGTGGACGCTCGTACGGGCGGGGCTCGTACGGGCGCCGCTCATGCGGCCCAGGCGGCGAGCCGCGCCCGCACCCAGTCGGCGACGGGCCGCACGCCCTGCTCCCCGATGAGCGAGGTGAACGCAACAGGCAGGTCGCCCCGCTGCTCCTTCGCGTCGTGGGCCATCCGCTCCAGGTCGGAGCCGACGTACGGGGCGAGGTCGGTCTTGTTGATGACGAGCAGGTCTGCGGTGGTGACGCCGGGGCCGCCCTTGCGTGGAATGTCGTCGCCGCCCGCGACGTCGATGACGAAGATCTGGGCGTCGACGAGGCCCTTGGAGAAGGTGGCGGTGAGGTTGTCGCCGCCGGACTCGACGAGGATGAGGTCGAGCGGCCCGACGGTGTCCTCCAGGTCCTCGACCGCTTCGAGGTTGGCGGAGATGTCGTCGCGGATCGCGGTGTGCGGGCAGGCGCCGGTCTCCACGGCCTGGATGCGCTCCGGTGGCAGGACGGCGTTGCGCAACAGGAACTCGGCGTCCTCGCGGGTGTAGATGTCGTTGGTGACCACCGCGATGGACAGCCGGTCGCGCAGCTCGCGGCAGAGAGCGGCGACGGTGGCGGTCTTCCCGGAGCCGACGGGGCCACCGAGGCCGATGCGCAGGGCGCGGCGGGCGCCGTCGGGGCGGTGGGCGTCGGCGCCGACGGCGGCGGGGCCGTCATGGCCGTGGTCGAGGTGCATGGTCGGAGCTCCGTTCTTCTGCGGATCTTGCTGTACGGGTTCTGTTACGAGGCGAAGAGGCGTACGGCCCAGGTGGCGTGCTGCTCCGCCGTGATGTCGAGCAGCGGCGCGGACGCGGCGGGCAGGGCGTCGACGCCCGCGCGGGCCGCCTCCGTGGCGCGTTGGGCGACCCGGTCCATGTCGGGTGCGAGCCGGGCCAGGACGGCGGTGGCCTGGAAGGGGTCGAGGCTCAGCAGCCGTACCGCCGCCGTGGCGGGCCCGCTGACCGTCTCGTACGCGACGCAGTGCGCGGCGTCCTCGGGACCGAGCCCGGCCGCGCGGGCGGCGAGCCCGAGGACGACCGGTTGGTGCGCGCCGCGCGGGTGGGCCCGGGCGAGGGCGTCGAGTTCGGTGCTCGGCCAGGTGGCGCGGGCGGCCCGCAGCATCTGGCGGCCCAGCTTGCGGGCGGTGGCGCGCAGCGCGGGTGACGGGGTTCGGGCGTCGGCGGCCTCGTCGAGCACGGCGGGGTCGGTGCCGAGCGCCGCCGCGGCGGCCAGGGCCGCCGAGGTGAGCCCGGTGGTGTGCAGGCGGCCCCGGCAGAAGGCCTCCAGGTCCTGGGCGTCTCGTATCCGTCCCGCCTTGACGGCCGGCTCGGCGCCGCCGGAGTGGGCGTGCCCCCCGGCGGGGAACCGGCCGTCGGCGAGGACGAGCAGTGCGGCACGGCTCATGACGTCGGGCCCATCAGAAGAGGAAGTAACGCTGGGCCATGGGAAGTTCGGCGGCGGGGGCCGGGTCGACCGGCTCGCCGTCGATCGTCACCGTGAAGGTGTCGGAGTCGACCTCGACCCGCGGCAGGGCGTCGTTCTCCCGCATGTCCGCCTTGGTGACGCCCCGGGTGCTGGTGATCGGCACGAACCGTTTGCCGAGGCCGAGGCGCTCCGGCAGGCCGTCGTCGAGGGCGGTCCGGGTGACGAAGTTGAGCGAGTTGGCGGCCGGTGCCGTGCCGAGCGCGCCGAACATCGGGCGGGGCATGACCGGCTGCGGTGTGGGGATGGACGCGTTGGCGTCGCCCATCTGCGCGTACGCGATCTGGCCGCCCTTGATCACGGTCTGCGGTTTGACGCCGAAGAAGGCCGGCTCCCACAGCACCAGGTCGGCGAGCTTGCCCGGCTCGACGGAGCCGATCTCGCGGTCGAGGCCCTGCGCGACGGCCGGGTTGATCGTGTACTTGGCGACATAGCGGCGGGCGCGGTGGTTGTCGGCGCGGCCGTCGCCCGGCAGCGCTCCCCGGCGCCTCTTCATCACGTGCGCGGTCTGCCAGGTCCGCAGCACGACCTCGCCGACGCGGCCCATGGCCTGGGAGTCGGAGGAGATGATCGAGATGGCGCCCAGGTCGTGCAGGATGTCCTCGGCCGCGATGGTCGAGGGCCGGATGCGCGACTCGGCGAAGGCGAGGTCCTCGGGGACGGCCGGGTTGAGATGGTGGCAGACCATCAGCATGTCGAGGTGCTCGTCGAGGGTGTTGACGGTGTGCGGCCGGGTGGGGTTGGTGGAGCTGGGCAGGACGTACGGCTCCGAGACCACGGTGATGATGTCGGGCGCGTGCCCGCCGCCCGCGCCTTCGGTGTGGTACGCGTGGATGGTGCGGCCCGCGATGGCGGCGAGTGTGTCGCCGACGAACCCGGCCTCGTTGAGCGTGTCCGTGTGGATGGCGAGCTGGGCGCCGGTCTCGTCGCAGACGCGCAGACAGGCGTCGATGACGGCAGGGGTCGCGCCCCAGTCCTCATGGATCTTGAACCCGAGGGCGCCGCCGCGCAGTTGGGAGCGCATGGCCTCGTCCGACATCGTGTTGCCCTTGCCGAGCAGTCCGATGTTGACGGGGTACGTCTCCAGCGCCTCGAACATCCGGGCGAGGTGCCAGGGGCCGGGCGTGATGGTGGTGGCCTTGGTGCCCTCGGCGGGCCCGGTGCCTCCGCCGACGAGGGTGGTGATGCCGGAGGTGAGCGCCTGCTCGACGACGGTCGGCGAGATGAAGTGGATGTGCGCGTCGATGGCGCCGGCCGTGACGATCTTGCCGTTGCCGGCGATGACCTCCGTTTCGGGGCCGATGACGAGGTCGGGGTGGACGCCGTCCATGGTGTCCGGGTTGCCGGCCTTGCCGATGCCGGTGATCCGGCCGTCGCGGATGCCGACGTCCGCCTTGACGATGCCCCAGTGGTCGATGATGACGGCACCGGTGATGACGGTGTCCGGCGCTCCCTCGGCACGGGTCGTGCGGGACTGTCCCATCGACTCGCGGATCACCTTGCCGCCGCCGAAGACCGCTTCGTCGCCCGCGCGTCCGGGGCCGCCGCAGCGGTCCTCCTCGATCTCGACGAGCAGGTCGGTGTCGGCGAGCCGGATGCGGTCGCCGGTGGTGGGGCCGAACAGGTCGGCGTACACAGCCCTGTCGAGCTCAGGCATCGAGGGCACCTCCGGTCCGTCCGCGCAGGCCGGGCACGACACGCAGCCCGGCGAGCGGTACGAGTTCGACGTCGACGGGGATGCCGGGCTCGAAGCGCACGGCGGTGCCAGCGGCGATGTGGAGCCGCAGGCCGTGGGCGGCCGAACGGTCGAACTCCAGGCCCGGGTTGGCCTCGGCGAAGTGGTAGTGGGAGCCGACCTGGACGGGCCGGTCGGCGGCGTTGAGCACGGTGAGGCGGGTGACGGGGCGGCCCTCGTTGAGGGGGACGGGCTCGTCGGCGTACAGGATCTCTCCGGGGATCATCCGCGCGCCCCCCGTCAGACGATCGGGTCGTGGACGGTGACGAGTTTGGTGCCGTCCGGGAAGGTGGCCTCCACCTGGACGTCGTGGATCATCTCGGGGATGCCGTCCATGACGTCGTCGCGGCTGAGGACCTTACGGCCGGACGCCATGAGCTCGGCGACGGTGCGGCCGTCCCGGGCGCCCTCCAGGATGTGCGAGGTGATGAGGGCGACGGCCTCGGGGTGGTTGAGCCGCACCCCGCGTGCCCTGCGCTTCTCCGCCACGTCCGCGGCCACATGGATGAGCAGTCGCTCCTGCTCGTGCGGGCTCAGTTGCACGCTTCACCTCACTGTCTCCTGCCCGGCGCGATCCCCGGGCGCAGCGGGACCCTATCCGGCTTCAACACTCTGTTGACCTGCGGGAACGAGTGTGACGGAGAGATATTTCAATCTCGGGCAGAAGTTTTTCCGGGAGGTTAACCGGCTCTTTGCCCGGCCATGGTCCCGACGGCCGGCCGCCGGGCACCCGCGCGCACGGGTCGTACACGACGCGCTCCCGGCGACCGTGGCGGACGGTGGCCGGGCGGGTGCGGGCGGACGGTGGCCGGGGATACGTGCGGGCGGACGGTGGCCGGGCGGGTGCGGGCGGGGCCGGAGTGCTCAGGGGGCGGCGGCGGGAGGGGGCGGGGTCCACCGCTTGGTGCGGGCGGCGGTGGACGCGACCCCGTAATCCTCCTTGAGCTCCTCGGGGATGGCGTAGTGCATGACGCGTCCCCGGGTGAGGGAGCTCAGTTCGAGCCGGGTGGTCAGGTGACCCAGCCGGTCCAGGGCCCAGGCGCCCAGGGGTGAGCGGTCCTCAATGGTCTCCAGGACCGCGAGCAGGGTGGGCGCGGCTTTGACGGCCGTGTCCCAGGGGCCGCGGGGAACACGGAGCCAGTCGGCGCAGGTGTCGCCGATGAGATAGCGGATCAGGGCGCCGACGACCGGGTCGAAGAAGGTCCCGGGGACGACTTCCTCGTACAGATCGATCAGCTGGCGGGTCAGGTGCGCGCCCTCTTCGGACGGGCCCATGTGCCGGGTCATGTACAGGTCGGAGAAGTCCCGGGCACTGTCGAGGTCCTGGGGGACGTGGGCCTGGTCGACGCCGAGCATGGCGCCGACGACCCGCCAGGCGTAGTAGTACGCCTGCGCTCCTTCGGTGCTCATGTGGATGCCCAGGCGGTGCAGGGCGTCCAGGACCTGCAGCGAGAACATCATCTGCCCGCCGATCATGTCCTCCTGGCAGATCGGGGTGCCGAGGTTCTCGGTGTCCCAGCGGCCCGCGCGACGGAGGTGGCGGCGGATGGAGGCGTGGAGGAGCCGTACCTTCTGGGCGGCGGGGATGAAGCGGCTGCCGGCCTCGAAGGCGTCCGGCTGCATGAGGTAGACGGTGAACTGGCCGGTCTCCGCCATCCGTTTGGAGGGGTAGTTCAGGGAGTGGGTCGCGCTGAGGAGCTTCGCGACGTGCGGCACGACGTAGCAGGCGGGCATGGACGCGAAGGACAGGGCGGTGGAGATGTGGACGTTGTTGTCGATGAAGAACAGCCGGGCTCGTTCCATCTCCTCCCAGTCGACCCAGCTGGGCGGATGACTGGTGGCGTGCAGATACTCCCGGGCCACCTCCGGCAGTCCGTCGGGCAGCGGGGCTCCGGCGGTGGAGACGTAGCGCATGAGGGTGTTGAACGTGCCGACCTCCCCGCGTTCGAAGAGCGTGTCGACGGTGGCGTCGGCGAGCTCGTCGCCGGCCTGCCGCAGGGCGTCCATGGACGCTTCGGTGTACACGGTCACAACTCCTGAGGGGGTTCAGTGCCGGCGGGTGGTCGCGGTGCCGGCCAGGGCGGTCAGCGCGCGGACGGCGGCGTCCGGCATGCCGGTCTGCTCCAGGGCGCGGGTGGCTCTCTCCACGCGCTCGTCGATCATCCGCTCGATGCGGGCGGGCGCTCCGGTGCGGTGCATGATGTCCCGCACGCGTTCGAGGTCGGCCGGCGGGAGGTGAGGGCGGCCCAGCACCCGGGTCAGGTCGGCGCGTTCGGTTTCCGTGGCCGCGTGCCATGTCTCGGCCAGCAGGGCGGTGGGGCGGTGCGTGGCGATGTCGTCGCCGTTGGCCTTGCCCGTGCGCGCCGGGTCGCCGAACACGCCCAGCAGGTCGTCCCGCAGCTGGAAGGCCTCGCCGAGCGGCAGGCCGTACTCCGTGAGCGCCTCGCGCAGGTCGGCCGGGGCTCCGGCCAGGGTGGCCCCCAGGTGCAGGGGGTGCTCGACGGTGTACTTGGCCGTCTTGTAGCGGATGACCTTCAGCGAGCCGGCCGTGTCGGGGAGGCCGCCGGTGCGCAGGATCTCCAGGCACTCCCCGGCCACGAGCTCGCGGGCCAGCACCGCCCACAGCGGGCGGGCCCGCGACAGGTAGGCCGCCGGCAGGCCGCTGTCCGTGAACAGCCGGCCGGCCAGCGACATCAGCAGATCGCCCACCAGCATCGCCAGGCCGCAGGCCGCCGCCTTCGGCAGCGGGCGGCCGGGTACGGCGTCGCGCAGGGCCACGTGGCTGCTGGGCAAGCCGTGCCGGAGGGGTGACTGGTCGATGAGGTCGTCGTGGACGACGGCCGCGGCATGGACGAGTTCCATCGCTGCGGCGGCTCTGACCAGCGCGTCGCTGTCGGGTTGGCCCGCTGCCCGCCACCCCCAGTAGCAGAACGCCGCCCGCAGCCGCTTCCCGTGCGCGACGGCGACCTCCAGTTGCTCGGCCACCGGCGCCAGCTCGGCGTCGATGGCCACGAGCTGGTCCGCCTCGTGCCGGACGAAGGGCTGGAGGACCCGGTCGACCCGGATCCTGAACGCGGCCTGCCCGTGGTCCTCAGCCACCGGTGGCGCCGCCCCTGCGGGCGGCGACGCGCCGGGCCAGCAGCTCCATATGCGCCGGGGGGACGGGGGCACAGCGGTCCAGGGCCAGCCGGCCGCGGGCCTTGAGCTCCTGCCGGCCCTCCCCCGCCAGCTCGGCGACATCGGCGCGGCGCAGCAGTCCGCGCAGTCCGCCCAGGGCGGTGGTGAGGCCGGTGACCGCCAGATCGGCGACACCGGCCGCCAGGAGCACCGCGTCGTTCTCGATCGCGCGAGCGCGGTCCGTCGGAGGTGTCACGCCATCCCTTTCGTCGACTTCCTGAAGGATGCCGACCTCCGCATGGCGTCGCGGTGCGAATCACCTTTCGAGTGATCCATGGGACGGATTCCGGCGGCTCGGGCCGGAGGGTGTTACGGGAGCGGCCGACCGGGCACTCCCCGGGCGGGCCGGGCGTGGTGACCCCGGCAAGGCGGGCCGGGCTCCCCGCCGCGGCAGCGGGGCCGCGGGCGGGGTGTCACGCGCCGGGTCGGCCCGCTCCCGGAGGGCTGTGCGGAGGGCGGTGTTCCGCGGTGAGCCCGAAGCGGGGGCGTTCGCCGGGAGCTGAGCGGAGCGGGTGCGTCGTGGAGACCGAGCCGGCCGCGCCACCCTCCGTCCGCTCCGGCTCGGCTTCGCGTCGTCGCAGGTCATCCGCCGGCACCGGGGCCACGAGGGGCTTGCCGTGCCGGGTCACCACGAAGTGAGCGGTGCTGCCGCCCGAACCGCCGCCGCGGCCGGTGCCGACCCGCGCCGAGGGCCGATTCATCCCCGGCCACCTCGAAGCGGTGGACCTGCCGGGCCGGATCAACCCGGCGCGCCTCGAACGCACGTGCAGCGCCCTGCGCGCCGCGCGGGCGCTGGTCGGGCGCCCGACGGCGCCGCGGGACGCCCTGACGGCCAGGCACGAACGGGGTGGAGCGAGGCGCACGCCCCGACGCCGGCGCGTGCGCTGCCCGTCCTTGACGGGCAGCGCGGGGCCCGGGCGGGTGACGCTCCCTCAGGAGCGCGTCGGGTGAGGGAGTTGGGCCCTTCACGGATGGGTGCAGGGGTACGAGTCGCGCCCCCTCGTTCGGCGTACGCAAAAGAGGGAATTCCGTACGGGACGAGTTGCGCGTGAGCTGTACTCATCTGGCGGAACATCACCTTCCGCCGCTGGTACGGGGATCATCATTCGGGCGCCGTGTCGCGCCAAAACGCCCCTGTCCACTCGAATGGATCAGTCGTGAGGAGCCTCACATAAGGCCGTTTCGGCTCGGAATTTCACCGTGTCATGGGTCAAGATCCCTGTCGACGACAAGCCCCCGCCACCG
Organism: Streptomyces sp. NPDC006368; assembly: GCF_040612535.1. Classification (NCBI taxonomy): domain Bacteria; kingdom Bacillati; phylum Actinomycetota; class Actinomycetes; order Kitasatosporales; family Streptomycetaceae; genus Streptomyces; species Streptomyces sp. NPDC006368. The sequence goes on along the minus strand of NZ_JBEXQK010000016.1, from coordinate 17,658 downwards.
CGGCGGGGCGGTCCGGGCGGACGCCGAGTCCTGCCGCCGTCCGGATAACTGGTCGACATGAGTGGATCGGCAGGAGTGGAGGACCCGAGCAGTACGGAGTGACCGCCCACGGTCGCTCCTTGGGGTGAAGCCGCGTCAGCGGCCGGGCAACTTCGCCAGCCCGAACCCGACAGGTCATCCTTCATAGGCGGCTGACGAAGGGTTGCGCCATGACCGCGCAGATTCATGTCCCGTCTCTGCTGTCCCGGGCCGGTGCCGTATCGGCACTCACCCTCGCCGCCGTCGGCGGCACGATGCTGGCGCCCGGCGCCGTATCGGATGCCGAGGCAGCGCCCGCCTACGCCGCCAAGGCGCTGAACGTGGCCGCCTCCAAGAAGGGTGCGCCCTACAAGTACGGAGCGACGGGCCCGTCCCGGTTCGACTGCTCCGGCCTCACGCTCTACTCGTACAAGCAGGCCGGCAAGACGCTGCCGCGCACCGCGCAGCAGCAGTACAACAAGACCCGCCACATCTCCGCGTCGAGCCGGACCAAGGGTGACCTGGTGTTCTTCCACTCCGGCGGAAGCGTGTACCACGTGGGGATCTACGCCGGCGGCAACAAGATCTGGCACTCGCCGAAGACCGGCTCGGTGGTCAAGCTGGACCGGATCTGGACGAAGTCCGTCTACTACGGACGCGTGCGCTGACGCCTCGCGCACGATCCGCGGTACGGGGGCCGGCGTCCGGAGACGTTCGGCGGCGCGCCCCTGTACCGCGCGCGTCGCCCGCTGCCGGGGGTGCGGGGGCGCTCAGCCCCCCGCCACCGGCGCGACGAGCAGCGTCACCCCCAGTACCGCGAGCCCCCCGCCGGTGACGCCCTGGACGGTCCTGGCGGTACGGGGCCGGCGCAGCCACCGGCCGAGCCGGTCCACCAGCAGGGCGACCGCCGGGAACCAGATCAGCGCGAGCACGACCACGATCGAGGCGAGGAGCAGGGTCCGCGGCAGGACGGCCACGCCGTCCGGCACGAACTGCGGCAGCAGGCTCAGGAAGAGCACCGGAGCCTTGGGGTTCAGGACATTGGTGAGAAAGCCCTGCCGCAGGCTCTCTCCGGCGCGGAGGGCCGACTGCTCCTCGTGCGCCCCGTCCACGCCGGGGCCGGAGGGCTTGAGCGCGCCCCGCAGCGCCTGTACGCCCAGGTAGAGGACGTACGCGCCACCCGCGATCTGGAGCGTCCGGTAGAGGACCGGCACCGCGACGAGCACCGCGGCCAGCCCGGCGACGGCGAGCGCGGTATGGACGACGAGACCGCCGGCCACCCCGACGGCGCAGGCGACACCGGCACGGCGGGAGGCCAGAGCGCTGCGTACGACCACCGTGAAGTCGGCGCCCGGCATGGCGATCATGCCGGCGGCCACCCCGAGGAAAGCGATGAGCTGTGCGTCCATCCCCCCAGCCTGCCGCGCCCAAGCCATTAGCCTGTACTTGGAATCTTGAAGGACCGCCTAAAGAAACGCTTAATGCACGTCGCGGTGCGCAGGCGACGCCGCGGCGGTCGGGGCCGACGGGCGGCGACGGGCGGCGACGGAGGGTGGGCGCCCGCCACCGGAGGCTTCCGGCCGGGAGGGGCCCGGGAAGGGGCCCCGCGAGGGTGAGCTAGTTCTGGACGGTGACCGTGGTCCAGGGCAGGGCGATCCAGACGGTTTTGCCGCCCTCCCGGGTCGGGGTGACGGTGAGCCGGCCGCCGCGCTCGGCGGTGAGCCAGCGGATGATGACCATGCCGCGGCCGTTGTCCTGCTGTACGGCGGCGGGCAGCCGCTGCGGCCAGCGCGGGTGGCTGTCGGTGACGCCGATGCGGAGCTGCTCGTCGCGCTCCAGCCGGAGGTCCACCGTGAAGGTGGGCGACTGCCCGAAGGTGTGCTGAACGGCGTTGGTGGCGAGCTCGGAGACGATCAGCCGTACGGTGTCCGCCGTGTCCGTGTCACCGGGCAGGCCCCATTCGCTGAGGACGTCCGCCACATATCTGCGGGCGGCGGAGACCGAGACGGGATCGCTCGGCAGAGTGACGGATGCTTCCTGATGGTCTGCCATGGCGAGGCTGTCCCTTTCCCACCGGGGCCGGACTCCGGACGAGGAGCGGATGTTGCGAGGACGGCCCCGGATTGCGCTTCGCGCCAGACTGCCACTTATGTCGGCCCTGGTGGTGCCGATCCCCCAAGATCTGCATATATCTGTCGCTCGAAGCGGTGAACTCTGCTACGCGAGCACGGATTCGCGCGGCAAACTGGCGGGTTGGTCCCAGGTGCGGAGGAACGGGTGGGCGGGAGGGAAACGGTCATGCGGGGTACGCGGCACGGCCCGGCCGTGCGCCGTCGCAAACTGGGCGAGGAGCTGCGCGGGCTGCGCCTGAGTGCGGGACTCACCAGCCGGGAGGCCGCGCGGCTCGTCGGCTGGCACCAGTCGAAGGTCAGCCGGATCGAGACGGGGGCGAGCGGGGTGACGGGCGCGGACGTGTCGCGGCTCCTCGACGCCTACGGCGTGCGCGACCCGCGGTCGCGCGCGCTGCTGGAGGCCCTGTCCGGTGCGGCGGCGGACGGCGGCGGCACGGGGTGGTGGCACGCGTACCGGGGCGTACTGCCGCCGCAGTACCGCGACTTCATCAGTCTGGAGTCGCAGGCGTGCACGGCGCGCACGCTGGAGACATCGGTGGTGCCGGGGTTGTTGCAGACACCCGACTACGCGCGGGCGGTGACGCGGGCGGCGCTGGAAGGGCTGCCGGCGGTCACGGTCGACTCGCTGGTGGAGGTGCGGATCGCCCGTCAGGAGGTGCTGCGCGGTGATCCGCCGCTGCGGCTGGAGGCGGTGCTGGACGAGGCGGTGCTGCGGCGGCAGGTGGGCGGCCCGGGGGTGATGCGGGAGCAGTTGCGGCGGCTGGTGGAGCTGGCGGCGCTGCCCCAGGTGCGTCTTCAGGTGCTGCCGTTCACGGTGGGCGAGTACGTCGGACTCTCCGGCCCTTTCGTTATTTTCTCCTTTCCGAACATCTCTGATCTGGATGTGGTTGTTCTCGACCACTTGACGAGTAGCCTCTATCTCGAACGCATGGAAGACCTCGAGGCGTACTGCGCCGCGTTCCGCACCATGCAGGCGCACGCCCTGACGCCCGAGGAGTCGTCGGAACTCATCGCCGGGATCGGTGACGGCGCGTAGGGAGAGGCACCCCACATGTCTGCTTACCTCGCACACCACAACAGCCTGCGCTGGGTGCGCAGCAGCCGCAGCGTCGGCATGAACAACTGCGTGGAGGCCGCCCGCCTCGACGCGGGCCGGCTCGCCGTACGGGACTCGAAGAACACGGCCAGGCCGCCGCTGCGGTTCTCCGCGACGGCCTGGTCCTCCTTCGTATCGGCGCTGCGGGAGGAGGAGACGCTCAGCTGACCCGCGGGGCGGTGCGCAGGATCGTGGCGACCGCCGTATCGATCTGACCTGCCGTCAGATCGGCGCGGGCGGTCAGCCGCAGGCGCGAGATGCCGTCCGGCACCGACGGCGGCCGGAAGCAGCCGACCGCGAGCCCCTCGGCACGGCAGTCGGCGGCCCACCGCACCGCCTGCTCGGGTGAGGGGGCGCGTACGGAGACGACGGCGGCGTCCGGCCGCACGGCGGTCAGGCCCGCGGTCGTGAGCCGTCCGTGCAGGGTGGCCGCGACCGTACGCGCCCGGCCGGCCAGGCCCGGCTCGTCCCGCAGCAGCCGCAGGCTCGCCAGCGCCGCGCCCGCCGCGGCCGGGGCGAGGCCGGTGTCGAAGATGAAGGTGCGGGCGGCGTTGACCAGGTGGTCGATGACCCGCGCCGGGCCGAGGACCGCTCCGCCCTGGCTGCCCAGGGACTTGGAGAGGGTGAGCGTGGCGACGACGTCCGCGCCGCCCGCGAGCCCCGCCGCGTGCAGCGCGCCGCGCCCGCCCTCGCCCAGCACGCCGAGGCCGTGCGCGTCGTCGACGACCAGCGCCGCGCCGTGCGCACGGCAGGCGGCGGCGAGCGCGGGCAGCGGGGCCGCGTCGCCGTCCACCGAGAACACCGAGTCGGTGACGGCCAGGGCCCGCCGGCCCGGGTGGGCGTCGAGGGTCTTGGCGACGGCGTCGGGGTCGGCGTGCGGGACGACCGCGGTCTCGGCGCGGGAGAGCCGGCAGCCGTCGACGATGGAGGCGTGGTTGCCCGCGTCCGAGACGATGAGCGATCCGGGGGCGCTCAGCGCGGTCAGGGCGGCGAGGTTGGCGGCGTAGCCGGAGGAGAAGACCAGCGCGGCTTCGAAGCCGCAGAAGTCGGCGAGCTCCCGCTCCAGCTCGGTGTGCAGCTCGGTGGTGCCCGTGACCAGCCGCGAGCCGGTCGCGCCCGCGCCCCAGCGGCGGGCGGCCTCGGCAGCCGCCGCGGTGATGGCCGGATGGCGGGTGAGGCCGAGGTAGTCGTTGCTCGCGAGGTCCAGCGGCTCCGCCTCGGCGGAGCGCGGGCGGAGCGTGCGGACCAGACCGGCGTCCGCGCGGCGGCGCGCCTCGGCGTCGGTCCAGTCGAAGGTCGCGTGGTACGGGGCCTTGGGCATGGGTCGGGTCCCTTTTGTAGGCAACGCACAGACCCTAACCGGGGTCGGCTCTGGTCAGAGTGTGGTCATCCACACACCGCTCAGTGACTGTCTTGTGCGGTTCCTCCTTGGCCAGCGGGTGCGCGGTAGGACAGGATCGCGCCATGGACCTGTTGAACACGCTGGTGGACAAGGGGCTTCGGCGTGAGCTGCCGACCCGCGAAGAAGCGCTCGCCGTGCTGGCGACCTCCGACGACGAGTTGCTGGATGTGGTGGCGGCGGCGGGCAAGGTGCGCCGTCACTGGTTCGGGCGCCGGGTGAAACTCAACTACCTGGTCAACCTGAAGTCGGGGCTGTGCCCGGAGGACTGCTCGTACTGCTCCCAGCGGCTCGGCTCGAAGGCCGAGATCCTCAAGTACACCTGGCTGAAGCCGGAGGAGGCGTCGAAGGCCGCCGCCGCGGGTGTCGCGGGCGGTGCCAAGCGGGTCTGCCTGGTCGCCAGCGGTCGCGGTCCCACGGACCGGGACGTCGACCGGGTCTCGAAGACCATCGCGGCGATCAAGGAGGAGAACGAGGGCGTCGAGGTGTGCGCCTGTCTCGGCCTGCTGTCGGACGGGCAGGCGGAGCGCCTGCGGACCGCCGGGGCCGACGCGTACAACCACAACCTCAATACGTCCGAGGGGACGTACGGGGACATCACGACCACGCACACGTACGCGGACCGGGTGGACACCGTGCAGAAGGCCCACGCCGCGGGCCTGTCGGCCTGCTCCGGTCTGATCGCGGGCATGGGTGAGAGCGACGAGGACCTGGTCGACGTGGTCTTCGCGCTGCGCGAGCTCGACCCCGACTCGGTGCCGGTGAACTTCCTCATCCCGTTCGAGGGGACGCCGCTCGCCAAGGAGTGGAACCTGACGCCGCAGCGCGCGCTGCGCATCCTGGCCATGGTGCGGTTCGTCTGCCCGGACGTGGAGGTCCGGCTGGCGGGCGGGCGCGAGGTGCACCTGCGGACGCTGCAGCCGCTGGCCCTGCACCTCGCCAACTCGATCTTCCTGGGCGACTACCTGACCAGTGAGGGCCAGGCCGGCAAGGCGGACCTGGAGATGATCGCGGACGCCGGTTTCGAGGTGGAGGGCGCGGACACGACGACCCTGCCCGAGCACCGGGCGGACGCGTCCTGCGGAACGGGCGGCGGCTGCGGTTCCGGCTCCGTGTGCTCCTCGGACCGGCCGGCGACCGAGGCCGTGGCCGGCGCTCCGGCGGAGGTGGCGGCAGCGGTTCCGGCCGAGGTCGCGGCAGCCGTTCCGGGCGCCGCGCGTACGGACCTGGTGGCGGTACGCCGCCGGGGCGCCGGCACGGACCTCGCGCCCAATGCCTGAGCCGCTCTCCACCGGCGAGCTCCTCGCCCTGGACCGGGCCCACGTCTGGCATCCCTACGGCCCCATGCCGGGCCGTACGGACCCGCTCGTCGTGGAGTCCGCCTCCGGGGTACGGCTCCGGCTCGCCGAAGAGGTGCACGGTCGGCGTGAGTTGGTCGACGGCATGTCGTCCTGGTGGTCGGCGGTCCACGGCTACAACCACCCGGTGCTCAACGAGGCGGTGCGCGGCCAGCTCGACCGGATGAGCCATGTGATGTTCGGCGGGCTCACCCATGAGCCCGCCGTGCGGCTGGCCGCCAAGCTGGTCGAGATCACGCCGGAACCGCTGCGGCACGTCTTCCTCTCCGACTCCGGCTCGGTCTCCGTCGAGGTCGCCGTGAAGATGTGCCTGCAGTACTGGCGCTCGGTCGGCCGCCCCGCCAAGCAGCGGCTGCTGACGTGGCGCGGTGGCTACCACGGCGACACCTGGCAACCGATGTCGGTGTGCGACCCGCGGGGCGGGATGCACGAACTGTGGTCCGGCACGCTGCCGCGTCAGGTCTTCGCCGACGCGCCGCCGACCGCCTACGAGGACGCGTACGCCGACGGGCTCAGGGAGCTGATCGGGCGGCACGCGGACGAGCTGGCCGCGGTGATCGTGGAACCGGTGGTGCAGGGCGCCGGCGGGATGCGCTTCCACCACCCGGCCTACCTGCGGGTGCTGCGGGAGGCGTGCGACGAGCACGACGTCCTGCTCGTCTTCGACGAGATCGCGACCGGTTTCGGACGCACGGGCACGCTCTTCGCCACGGAGCACGCGCGCGTGGAACCGGATTTCTCACCGGACGTGATGTGCCTGGGCAAGGCGCTGACGGGCGGCTATCTGTCGCTGGCGGCGACGCTGTGCACCGCGCGCGTGGCGGACGGTATCTCGCGGGGCGAGGTGCCGGTGCTGGCGCACGGGCCGACGTTCATGGGCAACCCGCTGGCGTCGGCGGTGGCCTGCGCCTCGATCGACCTGCTGCTGGGCCAGGACTGGGCGCGGGAGGTCAAGCGGGTCGAGTCGGGACTCGTCGAGGGACTGGCCCCGGCCGCTGAGCTGGAGGGCGTGCGGGACGTACGTGTGCTCGGCGCCATCGGCGTCGTGCAGCTGGACCATCCGGTCGACATCGCGGCCGCGACGGCGGCGGCGGTGCGCGAAGGGGTGTGGCTGCGGCCGTTCCGGGACCTGCTGTACGTGATGCCGCCGTACGTCACGAGCGACGACGACGTGGCACGGATCTGCCGCGGGGTGCGCGCGGCCGCTGTGGAGGGCTGAGATGACGGTACTGGTGGTGAGCGGTACGGGGACGGAGATCGGCAAGACCGTCGTCACGGCCGCCGTGGCCGCGGTGGCCCGGGCGGCGGGACGGTCGGTGGCCGTGCTGAAGCCCGCGCAGACCGGGGTCGCTCCCGGCGAGGTGGGCGACGCGGACGAGGTCGTACGGCTCGCCGGCGAGGGCGTCACGCCCGTCGAACTGGCGCGCTTCCCCGAGCCCCTGGCGCCGGCGACGGCCGCGCGGCGGGCGGGGATGGCGCCCGTGGGGCCCGACGAGGTCGCCCGGGCCGCGCGGAAACTGGCCGACGACCACGACCTGGTCCTGGTCGAGGGCGCGGGCGGGCTGCTCGTGCGGTACGACGAGGAGGGCGGCACGCTCGCGGACGCGGCCCGGCTGCTGGAGGCTCCGGTGCTCGTCGTGGCCCCCGCCGGGCTGGGCACGCTCAACATGGTGACGCTCACCGCCGAGGCGCTGCGGGCGCGCGGGCTGGCCCAGTTGGGCGTGGTCGTCGGCAGCTGGCCGGACGCGCCGGGGCTCGCGGAGCGCTGCAACGTGACCGACCTGCCGGAGGTGGCCGGGGCGCCGCTCCTGGGAGCGGTACCGGTGGGCGCGGGCGAACTGCCGGCGGCCGATTTCCGTGCGCGCGCCGGACGGTGGCTGGCGCCCGAGCTGGGCGGTACGTGGGATGCGGAGGTGTTCGCCGCGGCCGTACGCTCGTGACCATGCGTGCCGTTGTGAGCGAGATCGTGTTCGACTGCGCCGACCCGGCGGCGCTGGCCCGGTTCTGGGCCGCGCTGCTGGGCGGCGAACCGGTGGACCGAAGCCCGGACTGGTCGTACGTCGACCCTCCGGGCTTCGTACGGGTCGCCTTCCAGCGGGTGCCGGAGGGCAAGGCGGTCAAGAACCGGCTCCACCTGGACCTGGAGGCCGGTGACGTCGACACCGCCGCGGCCGGGGCGGTTCGGCTCGGGGCGGTGCGGGTCGACGACATCGTGACGGACGACCACGGCCGCTTCCAGGTGCTGCGGGACCCGGAGGGCAACGAGTTCTGCTTCGTGGGCGGCTGACGGGGGACAATCCCGGTGAACTGCACCCCCTCTCGGAGGAGGTCCGCGATGCGGGACGCCGTCCATCATCCCCTTTTCGCCCGCTTCTACGCCCGGGTCAGCGTGGCCGCCGAGACGAAGGGCGGGTTCGCCGCGTACCGGGACGAGCTGCTGGCCGGGCTGTCCGGCCGGGTCATCGAGATCGGCGCCGGCAACGGGCTGAACTTCGCCCACTACCCGGGTGCGGTGTCGGAGGTCGTCGCGATCGAACCCGAGCGGCGGCTGCGGCGGTCGGCGGTGAGCGCGGCCCTGCGCGCCGACGTCCCGGTGGACGTGGTGCCGGGGGTGGCCGAGGCCCTGCCGGTCAAGAGCGAGGCGTTCGACGCGGCGGTGGCGTCCCTGGTGCTGTGCACCGTACGGGACCTCCCGCGGGCGCTCGCGGAGCTGCGGCGGGTGCTGCGGCCGGGCGGTGAACTGCGGTTCTTCGAGCACGGGGTGGCGCGGGACCGGGCGATGGCGACGGTGCAGCGGGGGCTGGACCGCACGGTGTGGCCGATGCTGTTCGGAGGGTGCCATACGGCACGGGATCCGCTGGGCGCGATCGAGGCGGCGGGTTTCGAGCTGGTCACCCACCGGAGGTTCCGCGTCCCGGAGCGAGGTCCCCGGCTGCCGTCCTCGCCGTGCGTCCTGGGGGTGGCCCGATTGCCGTGAGGTTCACCCGTGAGGTGCACTGTGAGGTTGACTGCGAGGTTCGCGTTAGGGTGACCGTGTGTCTCATGAGCAGGAGCAGCTGTTCGCCGCGGTCGACGCGTTGCTGGAGCAGGCCGCGGCGCTGCCCGCCCCGCCCGAGCGCCGACGTCTGCGCGAGGCCGCGGGGCTGAGCCAGGAGCAGGTCGCGAAGGCGCTGGCGGTACGCCGGGAGACGATCACGGCCTGGGAGACGGGCCGCACGGACCCCCGCCCTCCGAAGCGCGCGGCGTACGCCCGCCTCCTGTCGGCCCTCGCCGCCCGCCACCCGGCCACGGACGCGGGTACGCAGGCGTCGGCGCCGCCACCGCCGGCCGTACCGGCGCCCCCGGAGCCCCCGGCACGCCCCGGCGCCCGGACACCCGCCGCCGTGCCCTCGCCGTCGCCGTCGGCCGTACCGGCGACGGGCATCCCGCCACGCGCCGATGCCCCCGTGCCGTCACCCGTACCACCGGCAACTGCCGTACCGGCGCACCCCGGCGCCCCGGCGCCGCAACCGTCCGAAGCCACGCCCCCGTCGGTGACGGCCGCCGGGCCGCGGGGGCGAGGTGGGGCAGGTACGGCGCGGCGAGGGGCCGCGCAGGACGCGGACCGCGCGGGCGACGCGCGCTACGCGCACGGAGCGCTCGCCGTGCTCGACGGGGACGGGAACGCGTACTGCGCGGGGGGCCTCGTCCTCGACTGTCCGGCCAAGGACGTCGCGTCGCTCGTCGAGTGGGCCCTGACGGAGGCGCGGCTCGGTGCGGTACGACTGCACCGCAACGGGCAGGACGCCGACCCGCTCGTCGTGCTGACCGAGGCGGCCACCGTGCGGCTCGGGCTGCCCGCCGAGCTGGCGGACCGGCGCGGGCTTCGGCTGCCCGACGACCACCCCGTGGTGCGCCGCCTCGCGAAGGCCCGGTGGCGGCTGACGCGCCGCGGGTTCGGGCCGTGGGCGAGGATCTACCGCCCGGCCGAAGCCGGCCGGCGCCGGTGCGTGCAGCTCGCGGTCCTGCCGTGGGGCGCCCTCGACACGCGCGCGTGGGGCGACGCCGCCGCGCTCCCCCCGGCGGAGCTCGCCGAGGCGCTCGGCACGTACGCCGCCCGCGTCATCACCCCGCGCGGCTCCACCGCCGTCTGCGGGCTGGAGTTGATGACGGCGCTGCGCCCGCCGACCCGCGCGGTTCGGGACGAGGAGACCGGCGCCTGGGTGTCGGCGCCGGTGCCCGGCTCGCTGACCACCCCGGTCGATCCGGCGCCGCCTGAGGCACCGGACGAGCATCCGGTCGTCGCCGCGCTCCACCCGCGCGGGCACCGGCGCACGCCCGACGAGGTGCTCGACGAGGAGGCGTACGACTGGATCCGCGACCCGGAGTCGCTCACCGACGACGAGTGCGCGAAGCCGTACGCCGTCGGCATCGACGTCAACATGGCGTTCGCGGCGGCCGCGAACCGCCTCACGGTGGGACTGGGCGCCGCCGTGCACGTCACGTCGCCCGTCTTCGACAGGAGGACGCCGGGTTCGTGGCTGGTGGACCTGTCGGGCGTCGAGGTCGACCCGCGCCTGCCGAACCCGTTCACCCCGCACGGCGCCCGGCCCGACGGACCGGCCTGGTACGCCACGCCGACGGTCGCGTACGCGGTGGAGCTCGGCCACGACGTGGCACCGGTCGAGGCGTACCTGCGGCCGGAGAGCGGGGCGTACCTGGACGCCTGGTACGCGCGGCTGCGCGACGCCTACATGGCGACCATGGAGCGGCTCGGCGTGCGCGCCGGGATGCCCGAGCCGGAGTTCCTGGCCGCGATGGAGGCGATCGAACGGCACAAGGTGGAGGACCCGGGTCAGGCCGCCGTCCTGTCGGCCGTCAAGGCGACCGTCAAGGGCGGCATCGGCAAGCTCCGCGAGCGTCCCCAGGGCGCCGGTTACCGCCCCGGCGAACGGTGGCCCGCGCTCGAACGCCCCACCTGGCGCCCGGACATCCGCGCCGCCGTCATCTCGGCCGCCCGGATCAACATGCACCGCAAGATGCTGCGCCTCGCCGAAGGGGCGGGCCTGTTCCCGATCGCCGTGCTGTCCGACTGCGCCGTGTACCTGTCGGACGGTCCCGGTCCACTGGACTTCCTGCCGCGCACGGCCGATGGCAAGCCGCTGCCGGGCGGGTTCCGGCTCGGGGTGTCCCCGGGCATGGTCAAGCACGAGGGCACCCAGTCCCTGATGTGGGCGGTGCGGATGCTGGACGAGGGGCACAATCCGGCACGACACATCAAGGGCACCGATGCCGCGGCGGGCGGGGAGTAGGGGCGCGCGATGGGCATTCTGGGCGAGAGCCTCGACAGGGCGGCGGAGCACACCTTCACCCGGCCGATCCCGAAGTCGGCGGGCGCGCAGGTCAGATTCCTGGTCAAGAGCGAGAAGGGCTCCACGCGCGCGGTGGCGCGGCGTCTGGGCGTATCGCAGCGGACGGTGGAGCGTTACGTCACGGGCCGGATCCGGACGCCCCGTCCGGAGCTCGCCGCCCGGCTCGTGGCCGAGGTGCGCAAGAGCTGGCAGCCGCGCGTACGGCGGCGGGCGCGGGAGGCGGCGGCGACGACCGGAGGGATCGTGATCGAGACGCGGGCCCGGTTCGGGTTCACCGCGGCGCCCGGCTCGACCGACGACAGCCGTCTGCGGCTGATCACCCAGCATCTGCCGCCCGCCTACGCGGCCCGTCTCTTCGACGCGCGGAGTGCGGGTGCGAGCGAGCGGGACCTGCGGGAGATCGCGGCCGAGGGCCTTCAGGAGCAGTACTTCAAGGACCACGGTCGCCGGGCGGCGGGCCTCCGGGTCGAGTTCACCGACATCGACTACGTCGAGCTCGATTACTAGGGGGTCCAGGACCACTCGGTGGGCTCGGCATCAGTCTGCCCTGCGCGCAACGACCCTCGAACTGGGGGCTTCCTGCGGTGTGTGGTCACACAACTACCCAGGTCAGGATCAGCGCGGTTGGCGGAAAGATCATCGTGACCAGGTGGCTGAACAAGGTCCGAGTCATGCACAGCACGGAGGACAGCATCAGCCCGCCCGCGAGCCAGTAACCGAAGATCTGGGCCGCGAGGCGCTGAGCGGCGATTTCCTCCTCACGGGTGGTGGCCTCGAAGATCACGCCGACCGTCATCAGGAAGAGTGCGCCGCTCAGCAGCAGGTTCCCAATACCGACGATGACCGCGACCGGCTTGTCTGCCTGGCGTGTTCGTCGTCTCCAAAGCCGTATGGCGCTCATGGGGAAGGGACCCTATCCGAGGGTCCACCGACGACGGTTGACCCAGCTCCTCATGGTCGGCACAGAGACGGTCTGACTCGACGGCCCGCCTCCACCAGTCGCGACGACGCCGGGTGACGTGGTGGCCGCGGCCAAGTGAAGTACCCAATGGCCAACTGGGACACTCGGTCACAGCTCACGTGCGCGACCGGCTCCGCCACCGCGACGCACGGGGGTACCGGCTCCGCCGGGTTGACCGGTCGTCCACGATGCGTCCGGCCGGCCCCGAGGTCCCGCGTCGCACCGGGGCCCACCTCACCCGCGCCGCTGTCACCCCCTGTGCACCGCTGCCGGACCTGGGGCCGAGCGGCGCCGACCCGCTCGGCGGGATCGATGTGGCGCGGGTTGCTTCGGAGCGCGACGGCGCGCGCCGCGCGCAGCGCCTCCTCGACCTGGGCGCTCGCGTCCGTGGCGGGCTCCCCCGGGAGGCCGTCGCCGGCGGGGCGGGGCAGGGCGAGGCACCTCGGACTTCCATCGGGCGTGGCGTCCGGGCCCGGCGATCGCGCGGGTGCGCTCGTCCTCGTCCGGGACGCGCCCGCTTGGCCGGGGGCGGTCTTGCCCGTGCCCTCGGTCCCGCACCCCGTCGGCAGCGGTGTCACACCAGGGGCGGAGAGGACGACGAGGACGCCTGGGCGTCGCGTGGAGAGCTTCCGGCGCGGCATGGGCTCCGCTCCGTGGTCAGGACCGACGGCCGTCCTCGGCCGCCTCATGACGGCGTACCGCGCCCCGGCCCCCTCCCGGGTACGCGAGTACGCGCACTCCCACCCACGGCCGCCCCACGCGCCCGGTCACCGCTTGTCGGGCTTGGCGGGCTTGTCGGGCTTGTCCAGCTCGTCGGCGAATGCCCGCAGCGCGTCGGCGAGTTCCCGCTTGGTGGGCAGTTCGTCGACCTTCTTGTTCAACTCGTCGATGCGCCGGCTCAGGTCGTCGAGGTCCGGCGGGGTGCTCGGGTTCGGGTCGTCGGGCACCGGGTCCGGCGGCGGCGTGTAGGTGGGCGAGGGGTTCGTGGGCACCGGAGTCGGACTCGGGGTATCCCCGCCTCCGGTGGTACCGCCGTCGGTCGTACCGCCGTCGGTTCCGCCCGTCAGGGTGCCGGTCGAGCCCTCGCTGCTCGCGCCCTCGACGTCCCCTCCCCCGCCGTCACCTCCCTCGGTGACCCCGACCGTGCCTCCGTCCGCCCCCGTGGACTCCGAGACGGGCGTGGTCGCCGGCTCCTCGTCGGCACCGGCCGCGAGGGCACCCCCGACACTGAGGGCGACGATGGCCGCCGAACCCGCGACGGCCGTGGCGATGCGTCTGGTGCGTACGTTGCGTATGGATGTCATGTACCGCAAGCTATCCTGCTGTTGGGCCGGACGGGGGCTTTCCGCCCATCACGCGTACGCACGTGCGACAGGAGTCACAGACTCCACTGCCGCAGCTCCGCCGCGATCTCCCGGACGTCCGCCTCGCCCTCCTTGACCAGACGCGCGAGGTCCCGCACCTGCTCGGGCGAGGTGACCACCTTCAGACCGCAAGCGACGAGGAAGCCGTACGCGACGGCCGAGGCGAACATCGCGTTGGAGTGCTCCAGCGCCGGTACGCGCAGCAGCAGTTGGAGCAGCGCGGCGGCCCGCGCGTGCGGGTCGGCGTACACGGACGTGCCGAAGATCTCGGCGTCGTGCCGTGCGACGGCCGCGACGAGGGCGCCCCAGTCGGTGACCTGGGGGTCCCCGGGCGTCTTGTGCTCGGCGATCATGAGGAGCCAGGACAGGTCGATCGAGAGGCTCATACGGGACGAGCGCCCTCCGCGACGGCCCGCCTCCCGGTCACGGCCGGACGCGCCGTCACCGCTTGCCCTTCGCCTCGCGGGTGTCCTCGGCCCGGTCCGCGCCGAACTCCTCGGCGAAGACCGACGCGTACTGCTTCATGAAGTCGGCCGCCGCCTCCACGAAGGTGCGCCCCACCTCGCCCGCGTCCTGCTGGACGAGCTCCTCGATGTACCGGTTCACGCTGACGCCCCGCTGCTGCGCCCGACGGCGGGCGGCCTCGGCGGTGGTCTCGTCCACGCGAACGTTCAACTGGGTCTTGGCCACACCTCACGCTAGCGCGGTGCCGCTAGCACCGGCAAGAGCGCCGCTCGCCCCGGAGCCGTCCAGGCGCTCGTGCGCGCCGGAGCCGCCGCAGGGCGGGTGACCGATGATGGGGCCATGAACGATCTTCGAATACGGGCCGCCGAACCGGCCGATCTCGACACCGTCCTCCCCTTTTGGAAGGTCGCCGCGGAGGGCACCAGCATCAGTGACGACCGTGACGGCGTCGCGCGGCTGCTCGCCCGGGACCCGGAGGCGCTGATCGTCGCGGAGCGGCACGGCGAGCTCGCGGGCACGGTGATCGCCGGCTTCGACGGCTGGCGGTGCCACCTCTACCGGCTCGCGGTCCATCCGGACCACCGGCGCCAGGGCATCGGCGGGGCGCTGCTCGCAGCCGCCGAGGAGCGATTCGTACGACTGGGAGGGCGACGCGGTGACGCGATGGTCCTCGACGGGAACACGCTCGCCCACCACACCTGGCGGGCCGCGGGGTACGCGCCGCAGCCGGAGTGGAGCCGCTGGGTCAAGCCTCTGGAGTAGTGGCACTTTGCCGATCCTTTACCATGGGTGGACTTTCACCACCGCCCGAATCCGACCGAAAGGTGTGAGCGTCCGCCCATGGGCGAGCCTCCCAGTACGCGACATCGCGCATTCCTCCGCTTCCTGCCCGATCATGGAACGGAGGTGAACCGATGACCGAAGTGCTTCTGCTCGTCGTGGCGCTGCTCCTCTCCCTGGCCTGCGGGGCGTTCGTCGCGGCCGAGTTCTCCCTCACGACCGTCGAGCGCAGCGAACTCGAACAGGCCGCCGAGCGGGGTGAGCGCGGCGCGGCCGGCGCTCTCAAGGCCGTGCGGTCCCTCACCTTCCAGCTCTCCGGCGCGCAGCTGGGCATCACCGTCACCAACCTGATCGTCGGCATGCTCTCGGAGCCGTCGATCTCCAAGCTCATCCGGGGGCCGATCCAGGACATCGGGCTGTCCGCGTCGGTCGCCTCCTCGGTCGCGCTCGTCATCGGTACGGCGCTGTCGACCGTCCTCCTGATGGTCGTCGGCGAACTGGTGCCCAAGAACTGGGCGATCTCCTCCCCGCTCGCCGTCGCCAAGGTCGTCGCGACCCCGCAGCGGATCTTCAGCGCCGCGTTCAGGCCGCTGATCGGGCACCTCAACAACACCGCCAACCGGCTCGTGCGCCGGATCGGCCTGGAGCCCGCCGAGGAGCTGGCCTCCGCGCGCAGTCCGCAGGAGCTGGTCGCCCTGGCCCGGCACTCCGCCAGGGCGGGCGCGCTGGAGGCCGACACGGCCGAGCTGTTCGTCCGCACCCTCAACCTCGCGGAGCTGACCGCGGAGAACGTGATGACCCCGCGCGTCCAGGTCGTCGCCCTCGACGCGCAGGCGACCGCCGAGGACGTGGCCAACGCCACGCGCGCGACCGGCCTGTCCCGCTTCCCGGTCTACCGCGGCAGCCTCGACTCGGTCATCGGCATCGCCCACATCAAGGACGTCCTCGCCGTTCCCGCCGAGCAGCGACTGCGCAAGGGGCTCTCCGAGATGCTGCGTGAGCCGCTGCTCGTGCCGGAGTCGCTGACCGTGGACCGTCTGCTCGACCGGCTGTCCGGCAAGCACACGATGGCCGTCGTGATCGACGAGTACGGGGGGACGGCCGGTGTCGTGACGCTGGAGGACATCGTGGAGGAGGTCGTCGGCGAGGTGCGCGACGAGCACGACCCGCACGAGACGCCGGACCTGGTGCGGGCGGGCGAGGACGCCGACGGGCGGCTCCTGTGGTCGGCGGACGGCGCCGCCCGTACCGACCACCTGGAGACGATCGGGCTGCGCGTGCCGGAGGGCCCGTACGAAACCCTCGCCGGGCTGATCGCGACCGTCCTCGGCCGGATACCGGTCGTCGGCGACCGCGTCGAGCTGGCGGGCTGGCAGCTCGACGTGGTGGACGCCTCCGGGCGGCGGGCCGCGCGCGTCCTGCTGCACGCGCCCGTGGGCGGAGCGCGGGAGGCCGACGGCCAGGACGTCGACACCCACGGCCATCGCCACGGCCGCGAGGGCGGGCGCTACGAGGCGGGGCGCGACGAGTCAGGGGGCACGGGGACAGGCGGCAGGGGGACAGGGGGCCGGGGCACCGGCCGCCGAGGCAACGGGGAGGCGGGCCGATGATCGCGATTCAGCTGTTGATCGGCTTTCTCACGCTGCTCGTCAACGCCTTCTTCGTCGGCGCGGAGTTCGCCCTGATCTCCGTGCGCCGCAGCCAGATCGAACCGGCGGCGGAGGCGGGCAACCGCCGGGCCCGCAGCGTCATCTGGGGCCTGGAGCACATCTCCGCGCTACTGGCCGCCGCCCAGCTCGGCATCACCCTGTCCACGCTGGTGCTGGGCGTGGTGGCCGAGCCCGCCATCGCCCACCTGCTGGAGCCGGTCTTCGACGCGGTCGGCGTGCCGCACGGGCTGGTGCATCCCATCTCGTTCGTGATCGCGCTCTCGCTGGCCACGTATCTGCACATGCTGCTGGGCGAGATGGTGCCGAAGAACATCGCGCTGGCCGAGCCGACGCGGCTCGCGCTGCTGCTCGGCCCGCCGCTGGTGACGCTGACCCGGGCGCTGCGTCCGGTGATCTTCTCGATCAACGCCTTCGCCAACGCGCTGCTGAAGCTGTTGCGGGTGGAGGTGCGCAACGAGGTGTCCGCGACCTTCTCGGACGACGAGCTGGCGCGGATGGTGACGGACGCGAGCCACGCCGGGTTGCTGGACGAGCGGGCGACCGAACGGCTGCACGACGCCCTGGAGCTGGGACGCCGGCCGGTACGCGATGTCGTGATGCCGGTGGAGCGGGTGGTGTACGCGCGGGTCGGCACCACACCGGCGGAGCTGGAGCGGATGTCGGCCGAGTCCGGGTTCTCGCGCTTCCCGGTGCTCGACGCCACCCGGGGCATCCTCGGCTACCTGCATGTGAAGGACGCGCTCGACGCGGTGCCGCGTGACGTGCCCTTCCCGGTGTCCGCGATGCGGCCGATCGCGCGGGTACGGGCGGCGACGCCCCTCGACGACGTCCTGACGGCGATGCGGCGCAGCCGTACGCACCTGGCGGCGGTCGTGGACGAGGACGGCAAGCCGACCGGCCTCGTCACCATGGAGGACGTCCTGCGCGAACTGGTGGGCCGACCGGCCACGTAGGCCCCGCCCTCACCGTCCCGTCGCCCGGGACCACGCCTCGACGGCCGGCGGGGGCGGGGCGACGACGGAGGCCCCGCCGCCCCCGCGCGGGACCGCCCCCCCGGCGTTTTC
>NZ_JBEXQK010000015.1:0-135629 GCF_040612535.1 Streptomyces sp. NPDC006368 | reverse complement strand
TTACTCAATATTAGTAATTAATAAGTTTTTTTGTAATTTTTTACTGTTTTTATTAGGTTTGCTCTTCCGATCTCCGTGTTTCACGTGAAACACGGCACCCCACGTTGTGGACGCCGGATGGCTGCGGGCGATGTTTCACGTGAAACATCGCCCGCGGTCGTCTCTGGCGCCTACTTGATTTCGTTGATGCAGAGCACGAACTGCTTACCCGAGCTGCGCCGACCGCTGGTCTGCTCCTGGTAGCCGATGTCCGACTTGCCCTTGCACTTGGTGGTGTCGAGCGTGTCGGGGATCACCTCAACGACTTTGTACGCCGCTTCGGTGCCGCCGCACTCCACCACCTGGAGGTCGGGTGCCGAGATGGTTCCGTTGTTCTTGAGGCAGTCACCGGCCTCCGCCTTGTCCGCGTCGTCCTGGCTCAGGAAGTAGGCGACGCCGGCGACGATGAAGAAGATCACGGTGCCGGCGATCTTCAGTTTCTTCATGATGCCCATGCCGCCACGCCGAGCCGGCGGTGCCGGCGCCGGCGGCGGGGCGGACCACTGCTGCCCTTGCGGCATCTGCTGCTGCGGATATGCCTGCTGCTGGGGGGCGCCGTAGGGAGGCTGAGGCTGCTGCGGCGGGTACGGCTGCTGCGGAGCCTCGTATCCCGTCTGCGGAGCGTAGGGCTGGGGCGGCTGTTGCCCATAAGGGCCCGGCTGCCCGTAGGTGCCTGGGCCTTGTTGCGGCGGATACGTCATGTGAAGGGTCCCCCCGAAAGCATGTGCTGATCATTCTTTTGACGCGAGCACGCTATCCCAAGGGGCTGACACGCCCCCAGCGCACCACCATCGACGCGGTGGCCGCGTAAAGCGCGGCGACCATGGCGACCAGGGGAACGGACCGGCCGTCGGGGGGCAGCATCAGGGCGGCGACACCGGCCGCACCGACGAAGGCGACGTTGAACAGCACGTCGTACAGAGAGAAGACACGCCCCCGATAGGCGTCGTCCACCGCTGTCTGCACCGTGGTGTCCGTGGCGATCTTCGTCCCCTGCGTGGCGAGCCCCAGCAGGAAGGCGGCCGCCAGCATCGGCACCAGGGCGAAGGGCAGCGCCAGTGCCGGCACCAGCACCGCGCCCGCCCCGGCGCACACCGCCATCCAGCCGTACCGGCCCAGTCGGCCGACCGCCCACGGTGAGCAGACCGCGGCGGCGAAGAACCCCGCACCCGACACCCCGACCGCCAGCCCCAGCAGCGCGAGCCCTTCCGACCCGGGGGAGGCCCAGGCGTACCGGCAGAGCATCAGGACCATCACGGTCAGGGCGCCGTAGCAGAAGCGCATCACGGTCATCGCGGCCAGAGCCCTTGCCGCGTCGCGCCGCTCGGCCAGGTGTCGCACCCCGCTCACCAGTCCCTTGGCGGTCGAGGCCAGCGCCGCCCCGATCCGTGTGGGCATCGCGTCCGGACCGGGTCCGAGCAGTTCGCGTCCCATCCGCAGGGATGCGAGCGCCGAGCAGAGGTAGAGGGCGGCGCCCAGCATCACCACCGCGGCGTCGGAGTCGGCGGCCGTCAGCCGCACGATGAAGGCGAGCCCGCCGCCCGCGGTCGCGGCGAGCGTCCCGGCGGTGGGTGAGAGCGAGTTGGCCATCACGAGCCGGTCGGCGTCGACGACCCGGGGCAACGCGGCGGAGAGCCCCGCCAGCACGAAGCGGTTGACGGCTGTGACCGAGAGGGCGGAGGCGTAGAAGATCCAGTCCGGGACGGAGACGAGGATCAGGAGCGCCGTGCCGACGGCCAGCAGCGCCCGCAGCAGATTCCCGTACAGCAGGACCTGCCGACGCTGCCAGCGGTCGAGCAGGACACCGGCGAACGGGCCGACGAGCGAGTACGGCAGCAGCAGAACCGCCATCGCGGAGGCGATCGCGGCGGGCGAGGTCTGCTTTTCGGGCGAGAAGACGACGTACGTGGCGAGCGCGACCTGGTAGACCCCGTCGGCGCACTGGGAGAGCAGTCGTACGGCGAGCAGTCGGCGGAAGTTCCTCAGGCGCAGGAGTACGCGCAGATCACGTACGACAGGCATGGCCCAAGGGTCACACAAGGCGAAGGCCCCCGGGCGGATGCCACGGGGACCTTCGTCAGGCGGGGGGAGCGGTCAGCGCTCGACCTCACCCTTGATGAACTTCTCGACGTTCTCGAAGGCCTCGTCGTCGAAGTACTGCACCGGCGGGGACTTCATGAAGTACGAGGACGCGGAGAGGATCGGGCCGCCGATGCCGCGGTCCTTGGCGATCTTCGCGGCGCGCAGGGCGTCGATGATGACACCCGCCGAGTTCGGGGAGTCCCAGACCTCCAGCTTGTACTCCAGGTTCAGCGGGACGTCACCGAAGGCGCGGCCCTCGAGGCGGACGTACGCCCACTTGCGGTCGTCCAGCCAGGCCACGTAGTCCGACGGGCCGATGTGGACGTTCTTCTCGCCCATGTCGCGGTCGGGGATCTGCGAGGTGACGGCCTGCGTCTTGGAGATCTTCTTCGACTCCAGGCGGTCGCGCTCGAGCATGTTCTTGAAGTCCATGTTGCCGCCGACGTTCAGCTGCATGGTGCGCTCGAGGCGGACACCGCGGTCCTCGAACAGCTTCGCCATGACGCGGTGCGTGATGGTGGCGCCGACCTGCGACTTGATGTCGTCACCGACGATCGGGACACCGGCCTCGGTGAACTTGTCCGCCCACTCCTTGGTGCCGGCGATGAAGACCGGGAGAGCGTTGACGAAGGCGACCTTGGCGTCGATGGCGCACTGGGCGTAGAACTTCGCGGCGTCCTCGGAACCGACCGGCAGGTAGCAGACGAGGACGTCGACCTGCTTGTCCTTGAGGACCTGGACCACGTCGACCGGGGTCTCGTCCGACTCCTCGATGGTCTGGCGGTAGTACTTGCCCAGCCCGTCCAGGGTGTGGCCGCGCTGGACCGTCACGCCGGTGCTCGGAACGTCGCAGATCTTGATGGTGTTGTTCTCGCTGGCGCCGATGGCGTCCGCGAGGTCGAGGCCGACCTTCTTCGCGTCCACGTCGAAGGCGGCCACGAACTCCACGTCACCCACGTGGTAGTCGCCGAACTGGACGTGCATCAGCCCGGGGACCTTGGCCGCCGGGTCGGCGTCCTTGTAGTACTCGACGCCCTGTACCAGCGAGGCGGCGCAGTTGCCCACGCCGACGATGGCTACGCGAACCGAACCCATTCCGGTTGCTCCCTGTGTGTTCTCGACGAGGCCCTGCACAGCGCAGGGCCTCACTTGGTGGTGTCGTCGGACGGATCCGGCCGGGAGCTGCCCCCGTGCCGGGGCAGGCCGCCCGTCTCTCCAGATGTGTTGTCCTGCTGAGCGGCGTCCCCCGGGGCCGACGGACCGGATCGTCGCTGATCCCGCCCCGCCCGCTCGCTCTCGATGAGCTCGTTCAGCCAGCGCACTTCGCGCTCCACGGACTCCATACCGTGCCGCTGCAGCTCAAGCGTGTAGTCGTCCAGCCGCTCGCGCGTACGGGCCAGGGAGGCGCGCATCTTCTCCAGGCGCTCCTCCAGTCGGCTGCGGCGGCCTTCCAGCACCCGCATCCGCACCTCGCGTTCGGTCTGCCCGAAGAAGGCGAAGCGGGCCGCGAAGTGCTCGTCCTCCCAGGAATCCGGGCCGGTGTGGGAGAGGAGCTCCTCGAAGTGCTCCTTACCTTCCGCCGTCAACCGGTAGACGATCTTGGCGCGGCGCCCTGCGAGCGAAGCGGCGAGGGCGTCCTCGGGGGCGCTGCCCGGCTCCTCGATCAACCAGCCGTTTGCGACCAGCGTCTTGAGGCAGGGGTACAGGGTCCCGTAACTGAACGCGCGGAAGATCCCCAGCGATGTGTTGAGCCGCTTGCGCAGCTCGTACCCGTGCATCGGGGCTTCACGGAGCAGGCCGAGGACGGCGAACTCAAGGATGCCGGAGCGCCTGCTCATGCGTCCTCTCCTTCACCGTCGCCGTGACTTATGCTGCCCTGATGTATCGACTCGATACATCAGCACGATAGAGGGGTGACCCTGTCGCGACAAGTAGGGGGGTCGTGAACGGCGTCACATCGTCAATTCGCAGCAAAGGACTTGCCTGATTTGGGGTGAACTTTGGTCCTGGGTGGGTTTTGACCGTGCGTAGTCTGTGCGGCATGCACACCACCGGGAACCAGGCGAGGCCTGTGAACGTCCTCGTCCTGAGTGCACTGCGTGCATGGCGGATGAGCCCCAGCCAGGGCTCGTCCGCAGTCATTTCGGGGGGACCGGAACTCAGCTACCGCTTCCAGGCGTACTCGCCTGCCCGAGGAGTAGTCGTTCGATGAGCGAGCACCGTCGCAAACCGCCGCAGCCGCAAGGTGGCGGACGTGCCGCGGCCAGGCGAGCAGCCCAGCAGCCCTCAGGCCGCCGGGCGGCTCAAGCACGGGGAACCGGTACGGGATCCCCTTCCGACGCGTACGGTACGGGACGGCCTTATGGCGGACGTGCCGAAGCCCGTCGCGCTGCCCAGCGTGGCGGCGGCCGGGGCCGGGGGCCGGGTGGGCAGCCCGGTAAGAAGCGGCTGATCGACTATCCGCGCCACGACAAGTACGGGTGGCGCCGCTGGATGCCGTCCTGGAAGCTCGTCACGGGAGCGTTCCTCGGCTTCACGGGCGCGATGATGATCGGCGCGACGCTCGCGTACGCCATGGTCGTCGTACCCAACCCCGACGATGCGGCGACGGCGCAGAACAACGTCTACTACTGGGACGACGGCAAGCAGATGGCCGCGACCGGTGGTGAGGTCAACCGCCAGATCATCGGGTACGAGCAGATCCCCAAGGCGATGCAGGACGCGGTGGTGTCCGCGGAGAACAAGACGTTCTGGGACGACGCCGGTATCGACCCCGCGGGGATCGGCCGGGCCCTGTTCAACATGGCGAGGGGCGGGGAGACCCAGGGTGGCTCCACGATCACGCAGCAGTATGTGAAGAACAACCGCCTCAATGATCAGTCGCAGACCTTGAGCCGCAAGTTCAAGGAGCTGTTCATCTCGATCAAGATCGACAACGAGGTGACGAAGCGCGAGATCATGGCGGGCTACCTGAACACCTCGTACTACGGGCGCGGCGCCTACGGCCTCCAGGCCGCGGCCCGTACGTACTACGACAAGGACGCCAAGGCGCTGAATCCGAGCGAGTGCGCGTTCCTCGCCACGCTCCTGAAGGGCTCCACCTACTACGACCCGGCCGGCG
This sequence comes from Streptomyces sp. NPDC006368, assembly GCF_040612535.1. Taxonomy (NCBI): domain Bacteria; kingdom Bacillati; phylum Actinomycetota; class Actinomycetes; order Kitasatosporales; family Streptomycetaceae; genus Streptomyces; species Streptomyces sp. NPDC006368. The sequence goes on along the minus strand of NZ_JBEXQK010000015.1, from coordinate 130,387 downwards.
CTCCCGAGATCGACCCGAAGGCCACGGCCAAGGACAACACCGACCGGGCCGTCAAGCGCTGGAGATGGATCCTCGACGAGATGGTCAAGGACAAGCGCCTCGACGCGTCGGAGCGGGCCACGTACCGCGACTTCCCGATGCCGGATCCGCCGAAGAAGAGCACCTCGCTGGGCGGCCAGATCGGTTACCTGGTGGACCTGGCCAAGGCGTACTTCATCAACAACAACGACCAGGGCATCACCGCCAAGGATCTCGCCCGGGGTGGCTACGAGATCCACACCACCTTCAACAAGAGCAGGGTCGATGACCTCAAGGAGGCGGTGAACAAGGTCTACCAGGAGAACATCGACCCCAAGAAGCGCCCCAGGACGGACACCCATGTCCAGTTCGGCGGTGCCTCGGTCGACCCGCGCACGGGCAAGATCGTCGCCATCTACGGCGGCGCCGACGCGACGAAGCACTTCACCAACAACGCCGACGAGACCGGCGCCCAGGTCGGATCGACGTTCAAGCCGTTCGTCCTGGCGGCGGCGATGCAGGAAGGTGTTCGCAATCCGTCCCTCGGTGAGGAACAGGACAGGAGCGAGCGCCGGATCATCGACCCGGACACGGCGATCTACAGCGGCAAGAACAAGCTGAAGATCAAGAACTACGACGGCAGCGTCTGGCAGGACGAGAACGGCGAGCAATGGCTCCAGGTCAACGACGGTGACGAGGACTTCGGCGACATCGACCTGCGGTACGCCATGATCCGGTCGGCCAACTCGCCCTTCGTCCAGCTGGGCATGGACGTCGGCATTCCGCAGGTACGGGACGCGGCCGTGGCCGCCGGCCTCCGTGAGGGCAGCCTGGCCAAGGGCAACGTGCCGTCGTTCTCGATCGGTATCTCCAGCCCCAGCGCGATCCGCATGGCGGGTGCGTACGCGACGTTCGCGGCCAACGGTGAGAGGCGTGACCCGTACTCGGTCGAGGAGGTCAAGAAGGAGGGGCGGACCGTCTTCAAGCACGAGGAGAAGGCGGAGCAGGCCTTCACCCCCGCCGTGGCGAGCAATGTCACGGACGTGCTGCGGGACGTCGTCGAGCACCCGAAGGGCACCGGCCAGAACGCAGCGATCCCGGGCCGCCAGGTCGCCGGCAAGACCGGTACCACCGACGGCAACAAGTCGGCCTGGTTCGTGGGGTACACCCCGCAGCTGGCGACCGCCATCGACATGTACCGGATGGACGACAACGCGGCGAACAAGGACCGCAAGTTCCTGGAGATGTTCGGCACAGGCGGTCAGGACAAGATCCACGGTTCGTCGTTCCCGTCCGAGATCTGGCAGAAGTACATGTCGAAGACGCTCAAGGGCGAGAAGGTCATGAGGTTCCCGAAGCCGGAGGACCTGGGCGCCGAGCCCGTCTTCGGCGGTGGTGCCAAGAGTCCGGAGCCCACGCCTTCCAAGGCGCCGGCGCCGAGCCCGTCGGAGTCCACGTCGCCGACCCCGTCGCCGTCGCCGTCCTCCCAGAGCCCCGAGCCGGAAAAGTCCTGCGCCCCGCTCGACTGGGAGTGCGAGGGCACCGACAACGGCGGTCAGAACGGCGGCGGTGGCGAGGACAGCGGCGGTACGGACACCGGCGGTGGCGACACCGACACGGGCGGCACCACCGGAGGCCTCACACCGAGCCCCTCCGCCCCCACAGGCGGCGGCAACGGCAACGGGAACGGCGGCAACGGTGACAACAACGGGGGATGGTTCGGCGGGGTGGACGGCTAGCGCTCCCCTACCCGGCTGACCCCTTCGAGGTGAGGGCCGTCGCATCCGCTGCGTACAGGACGTACGCCGGCGGCGCGGCGGCCCTCACCGTTGTCCACAGGCCGTACGGATCCACAGCCCCGTACGGCAGGATGTCCCCATGCCCAGCCCCCGGAAGACGAGCGCGCACCAGGACGACCGGCCCGTCGTACGCCCCACGTGGCGCGATGAGGTCGCGGCTGTCGGCAGTGAGCTGATCGGCGGCCCGTCCGGTCGCTGGGCGCTGCTCGGCAGCAGTCGACTCACCCCGGTGCGTGTCGTCGCGCTCGTCGCGATCGGGATGTTCGCGCTGGGCATGGTGCAGAAGCTGCCTTGTTACAACTGGGCCTGGTTCCGCGGCACCAGCTCGCAGTACACCCACGCCTGCTACTCCGACATCCCGCACCTGTACCTGGGGCGCGGCTTCGCCGACGGACTCATCCCGTACTTCGACCGGCTCGGCGGCGACATGGAGTACCTGGAGTATCCGGTGCTGACCGGGCTGTTCATGCAGGTCGCCGCCTGGCTGACCGCCCCGTTCGACGGGGACGTCCAGTACCGCGAGCAGGCGTACTGGATGGTCAACGCCGGCATGCTGATGATCTGCGCCGCCGTCCTCGCCGTCTGCGTCGCCCGCACGCACCGCAGCCGTCCGTGGGACGGCCTGCTGGTGGCCCTGGCGCCCGCCCTCGCGCTCACGGCCACCATCAACTGGGACCTGCTCGCCGTGGCGCTGACCGCGGCCGCCATGCTGATGTGGTCGCGCGGCCGGGCCCTCGCCTTCGGGATCCTCCTCGGCCTCGCCACGGCCGCGAAGTTCTACCCCTTCCTGCTGCTCGGGCCGCTGCTGCTGCTGTGCTGGCGGGCCTGGAGGTGGCGGGAGTTCGGGGTGGCCCTGCTCGGCACGGCCGCCTCCTGGCTGGCGGTCAACCTGCCGGTGATGCTGCTGGCCCCCGAGGGCTGGAAGAAGTTCTACGCCTTCAGCCAGGAGCGGTCCATCGACTTCGGCTCCTTCTGGCTGGTCATCACCCAGCGCACCGGCGAGAACATCGAGGTGGAGGCGGTCAACACGTACGCCATCCTGCTGCTGTTGCTGGCCTGCGCCGGGATCGCCGCGCTGACCTTCACCGCGCCGCGCCGTCCGCGCTTCGCGCAGCTGGCGTTCCTGGTGATCGCGGCGTTCATCCTCACCAACAAGGTCTACTCCCCGCAGTACGTGCTGTGGCTCATCCCGCTCGCCGCCCTGGCCCGCCCGCGCTGGCGGGACTTCCTGATCTGGCAGGGCTGCGAGGTCATGTACTTCCTGGGGATCTGGATGTACCTGGCGTTCACGACGAGCGGGAACAAGCAGGGCCTGCCGACCGAGGGCTACCAGTTCGCCATCGTCCTGCACCTGGCCGGGACGCTGTTCCTGTGCGCCATGGTCGTGCGCGACATCCTGCTGCCCGAGCGCGACCCCGTTCGGCGTGACGGGGAGGACGACCCGTCCGGGGGCGTCCTGGACGGCGCGGAGGACGTCTTCGTGCTCGGTCAGGCCGCGCATCCACCGCAGCACGCCGCACACGCGGTCCAGGGACCGCGTGTGGAGTGGGGCGCCGTACGGGAGTGAGCCTGGCGTGGGCTCTAGCGGTCGACCAGGCGGTCGAACTGGGTGGTGGTGTGCCTCAGGTGCGCCACGAGCTCGTCGCCGACCTTCGGCTCCTGCGCGTCCGACGGGACGAACAGGATCGACACCTGCATGTGCGGCGGTTCGGCGAACCAGCGCTGCTTGCCCGCCCACACGAACGGCGAGAGGTTGCGGTTGACCGTCGCCAGGCCGGCGCGGGCCACGCCCTTGGCGCGGGGCATCACGCCGTGCATGGCCTTCGGGGCCTCCAGGCCCACGCCGTGCGACGTGCCGCCGGCGACGACGACGAGCCAGCCGTCCGAGGCGGCCTTCTGCTGTCGATAGCCGAAACGATCTCCCTTGGAGACCTGCGTCACGTCCAGGACCGCTCCCCGGTACTGGGTCGCCTCGTGGTCGCCCAGCCACAGCCGTGTGCCGATCCGTGCCCGGAAGCGGGTCTGCGGGAACTGCTGCTGCAGCCGTGCCTGCTCCTCGGCCTTCAGATGGCTCACGAACATGGTGTGCAGCGGCAGCCGGGCCGCGCGCAGTCGGTCCATCCAGCCGATGACCTCCTCGACGGCGTCCGTGCCGTCCGTGCGGTCCAGCGGCAGGTGCAGGGCGAAGCCCTCCAGGCGCACGTCCTCGATGGCCGCGTGCAGCTGGCCCAGCTCGTGCTCGCCGATGCCGTGCCGCTTCATCGAGCTCATGCACTCGATGACGACCCGGGCGCCGACCAGCGCGTGCACGCCGTCCACCGACGAGACGGAACGGATCACCCGGTCCGGCAGCGGCACCGGCTCCTCACCGCGCCGGAACGGCGTCAGGACCAGCAGGTCACCACCGAACCAGTCCTTGATCCGCGCCGCCTCGTAGGTGGTGCCCACGGCCAGCATGTCCGCGCCGAAGCGGGACGCCTCCTCCGACAGGCGCTCGTGACCGAAGCCGTAACCGTTGCCCTTGCAGACCGGGACGAGGCCCGGGAACTGGTCGATCACGGTCTTCTGGTGCGCCCGCCAGCGAGCGGTGTCGACATAGAGGGAGAGCGCCATGGCCGGCCCGGAACCTTTCTGTGGCTGCGGTGTGTCAGGGATACGTACGCGACAGGGGTACGTACGCGACTTACGAGATTACGGAACCGTCAGCGGCGCGACATGTACATGTCGAGCGCCTTGTGGAGCAGCTTGTTCAGCGGGAAGTCCCACTCGCCGATGTACTCGACGGCCTCGCCACCCGTGCCCACCTTGAACTGGATCAGGCCGAAGAGGTGGTCCGTCTCGTCGAGCGAGTCGGAGATGCCGCGCAGGTCGTAGACGGTCGCGCCCATCGCGTACGCGTCGCGCAGCATCCGCCACTGCATCGCGTTCGAGGGCCGGACCTCGCGGCCGATGTTGTCGGACGCGCCGTAGGAGTACCAGACGTGGCCGCCGACCACGAGCATGGTGGCCGCCGACAGGTTCACGCCGTTGTGGCGGGCGAAGTAGAGCCGCATGCGGTTGGGGTCCTCGTTGTTGAGGACCGTCCACATGCGCTGGAAGTACGACAGGGGCCGCGGCCGGAAACGGTCGCGCACGGCGGTGATCTCGTACAGCCGCTGCCACTCGGCGAGGTCTTCGTAGCCGCCCTGGACGACCTCGACGCCGGCCTTCTCGGCCTTCTTGATGTTGCGCCGCCACAGCTGGTTGAAGCCCTTGAGGACATCATCGAGGGAGCGGTTCGCCAGCGGCACCTGGAAGACGTAGCGGGGCTGGACGTCGCCGAAGCCGGCGCCGCCGTCCTCACCCTGCTGCCAGCCCATCTTGCGCAGCCGGTCGGAGACCTCGAAGGCGCGCGCCTCGACGTGGCTGGCCTCGACGTCACGCAGGCGCTTGACGTCGGGGTCCTGGATACCGGACTTGATCGCGGTCGCGTCCCAGCGGCGGATGACCACCGGCGGGCCCATCTTCACCGAGAAGGCGCCCTGGTTCTTCAGGTGCGCCAGCATCGGCTGAAGCCAGTCGTCCAGGTTCGGCGCGTACCAGTTGATCACGGGGCCCTCGGGCAGGTACGCGAGGTACCGCTTGATCTTCGGAAGCTGGCGGTACAGCACCAGGCCGACGCCGACGAGTTCGCCGCTCTTGTCGAACCAGCCCAGGTTCTCCGAGCGCCATTCCGTCTTCACGTCCGCCCACGCCGGGACCTGGCAGTGACTCGCCGCGGGCAGGGTCTGGATGTACGCCAGATGCTGCTCTCGGCTGATGGTCCTCAGGGTCAGGCTCATGCGGGGCGCTCCTCGGCAGGTGTGTCCCCATGGGTCAGGGGCTCCGGCTCTCGCGCCGAAGCCTACTGGCACCGGGGAGCGCCCCGTCTGGCTGTACGCGCTGTACGGGCCGTACGCGCCGGGAGCGGCTAGCCGAGGAGGCCGCCGAAAAGGCCTCCGCGCGCCATTCCGAGGAAGAAACCGATCGCCGACGCGCCCAGACCGATGATCAGCAGCGTCCGTTCACGGGTCGTCTCGGAGATGAACTGGCCGTAGGCGCCGGTGATGATGCCCACCAGCCCCGCCCACGAGCTCAGCAGGTGGAGACCGTGGAACTGCGCGGTGATGAAGGCGAGGGCACCCACCACCAGGGTCACCGCCATCAGGGTGTCCTGGCGCGGGTGGGGCTTGCCGTCCGTGGCGAAGAGGGACGAGGTGGGATGACGGTGACGCTGGAATGCCTGGGCCATGAGGAACCTCCTGGCTGTCCCGGAAGGCGGCGCATCGTAGCGCCGCACGCACCCGATGTGTACAGATTGCGTCTCCTCACCACGGGATTTCAACCGGAAGCCGGTGTGCGGGTACGCTGTACGGTCTGCACCGGTGTCTGTCCATGCCCACAGTCAGGTGCTCCCTGCCGGTCGATCCGGTCGGGAGCGATTGTCAGTGGTGGCCGATACCGTTGCGTACGCATCACGACCCTCCTGCCACGGAACGACCGTGGCCGCTGAGTCCAAAGGAGGTGGGTTCCACATGCGTCACTACGAGGTGATGGTCATCCTCGACCCCGATCTCGAGGAGCGCGCTGTCTCCCCGCTGATCGAGAACTTCCTCTCCGTCGTCCGTGAGGGCAACGGAAAGGTGGAGAAGGTCGACACCTGGGGCCGTCGTCGTCTCGCTTACGAGATCAAGAAGAAGCCCGAGGGCATCTACTCGGTCATCGACCTGCAGGCCGAGCCTGCGGTCGTCAAGGAGCTCGACCGCCAGATGAACCTGAACGAGTCGGTCCTCCGGACCAAGGTCCTCCGTCCCGAGATCCACTGAGCAGCTAGCTCAGAGGTCATCGGGTTCGAGTAGCAAGCAGCCAGAAGCAATCCCGCCGAGAGGTACCCCCATGGCAGGCGAGACCGTCATCACGGTTGTCGGCAATCTTGTCGACGACCCCGAGCTGCGCTTCACCCCGTCCGGTGCGGCGGTCGCGAAGTTCCGTGTCGCGTCCACTCCCCGCACCTTCGATCGTCAGACCAACGAGTGGAAGGACGGGGAGAGCCTCTTCCTCACCTGCTCGGTCTGGCGCCAGGCGGCGGAGAACGTCGCCGAGTCGCTTCAGCGAGGCATGCGCGTCGTCGTGCAGGGCCGGCTGAAGCAGCGGTCCTACGAGGACCGCGAGGGCGTCAAGCGCACGGTCTTCGAGCTGGACGTCGAGGAAGTCGGCCCCAGCCTCAAGAACGCCACGGCCAAGGTCACCAAGACCACCGGTCGCGGCGGCCAGGGTGGCTACGGCGGTGGCGGCCAGCAGGGCGGCGGCAACTGGGGCGGAGCCCCGGCTGGTGGCCAGCAGGGTGGCGGCGCTCCCGCCGACGACCCCTGGGCGACCAGCGCGCCGGCCGGCGGTGGCCAGCAGGCCGGCGGCGGCAACTGGGGCGGCAGCTCCGGCGGCGGCTACTCGGATGAGCCTCCCTTCTAGGCCTCAGCGCCTTGAGGGGTTCGGGGCTCGCACCCAAACTTCTTGATCACACAGGAGATACACCATGGCGAAGCCGCCTGTGCGCAAGCCGAAGAAGAAGGTCTGCGCATTCTGCAAGGACAAGACCGTGTACGTGGACTACAAGGACACGAACATGCTGCGGAAGTTCATTTCCGACCGCGGCAAGATCCGTGCCCGCCGCGTGACCGGCAACTGCACGCAGCACCAGCGTGACGTCGCCACGGCCGTCAAGAACAGCCGTGAGATGGCGCTGCTGCCCTACACGTCCACCGCGCGATAAGGGGAGGGTGACCGAAACATGAAGATCATCCTCAAGCACGAGGTCTCCGGCCTCGGCACCGCCGGCGATGTCGTCGACGTCAAGGACGGTTACGCTCGCAACTACCTGGTCCCGCGTGGTTTCGCGATCCGCTGGACCAAGGGTGGCGAGAAGGACGTGGCGCAGATCCGCCGCGCCCGCAAGATCCACGAGATCGCGACCATCGAGCAGGCCAACGAGGTCAAGGCCCGGCTCGAGGGCGTGAAGGTGCGTCTGGCTGTTCGCTCCGGCGACTCCGGCCGTCTCTTCGGCTCCGTGACCCCGGCCGACATCGCTTCGGCGATCAAGGCTGCGGGTGGCCCGGACGTCGACAAGCGCCGTGTCGAGCTCGGTTCGCCGATCAAGACCCTGGGCTCGCACCAGGTGTCGGTGCGTCTGCACGCCGACGTCGTCGCGAAGCTCGCGATCGAGATCGTCGCCGCCTAAACGGTCGCGTTCAGCAGTACAGAAGGGCCGTACCCCCTGGGGTGCGGCCCTTCTGTCGTGGGTCGCCGTGCTTTGCTCTGTTTCACGTGAAACCGACGTTTCACGTGAAACAACGGCTTGTCGGCTCAGCGTGTGGCGCCGGTGACCAGCCAGCGGCCCGAGCGGGTGCGCAGCCAGAGGGTCAGCATCCGCACCGTCATCATCAGGGTCATCGCCCACCACACGGCTGTCAGGCCGCCGCCCAGGGACGGTACCAGCAGGGCGACGGGTGTGAAGACGGCCAGGGTCACGACCATGGCTCCAGCGAGATAGGGCCCGTCGCCCGCACCCATCAGCACGCCGTCCAGGACGAACACCACTCCGGCGATCGGCTGGGAGAGGGCCACGACGAGCAATGCGGGCAACAAGGTGTCCTGCACGCTTCGGTCGGCCGTGAACAGCGGGATGAACAGGGGGCGCGCCAGTACGATCAGCGCGCCGAGTCCCAGGCCGGCGATGATGCCCCACTGCACCATGCGTCGGCACACCTGGCGGGCCCCGTCGGTGTCACCGGCGCCGAGGTAGCGGCCTATGATCGCTTGCCCGGCGATGGCGATGGCATCGAGAGCGAAGGCCATCAGGCTCCACACCGACAGAATGATCTGGTGTGCGGCGACATCGGTGTCGCCGAGTCGGGCCGCGACAGCGGTGGCGATCATAAGGATCGCGCGCAGCGAAAGCGTACGGACAAGGAGGGGCACCCCTGCCTGGGCGCAGGCCTTGATGCCGGCGGCGTCGGGCCGCAGAGAGGCGCCGTGGAGCCGGGCTCCTCGTACGACGACGATGAGATAGACCGTGGCCATACCGCACTGGGCGATGACCGTGCCCCAGGCGGATCCCGCAACGCCCAGGCCGGCGCCGTAAACGAGGGCGGCGTTCAGCGCCCCGTTGGCCGCGAAGCCGCCTATGGCCACGTACAGCGGGGTTTTGGTGTCCTGGAGGCCACGGAGGACGCCGGTGGCGGCCAGGACGATGAGCATGGCGGGTATGCCGAGGCTCGATATCCGTAGATAGGTGGTCGCGTACGGGGCGGCGGTGTCGGAGGCGCCGAAGACGTCGATCAGCCAGGGTGCTGTCGGCAGCGTCAGGGCGACGACGGCCAGGCCGAGGATCAGCGCGAGCCAGATGCCGTCCATGCCCTGGCGGATGGCGGCCGGGAGATCCCCGGCTCCGACGCGGCGGGCGACGGCGGCCGTGGTGGCGTAGGCGAGGAAGACGAAGACGCTCACCGCGGTGCCGAGGAGGGCGGCGGCGATGCCGAGGCCGGCGAGTTGGGGAGTGCCCAGGTGTCCCACGATGGCGCTGTCGACCATCAGGAAAAGCGGTTCGGCGACGAGCGCTCCGAAGGCCGGCACGGCAAGCGAGATGATCTCGCGGTCGTGTCGGCGGCGGGCGCTCCTGGGCAGCGCGGGGGCCTTGGTCATTGCTCCAATCTAATCTTCCACAGGTAAGAGATGCAATGTGCTTGCGATCCTTACCGACTGGTGAGATGGCGCTTCGGCTGTGCGCCGTTTGTTCTGATCTTGGTCCGGCTGGAAAAGTTTTTCTCCCCCACAGCCGGTGGATGGAAAAACCGCAGGTCAGATGGGTGGTGAGGAGAGAGCTATGAGTTTGTCCACACGACTGTCCCCCGGTCCGTGCACAGGTTCTGCGGGGTTCTCCACAGCATCTGGGTGTTCACCCACAGGCCCTGTGGATAACCAGATTGGCTGACGGTGCCCGCGGGCCTACCGTGGACCGGCGCTCGACGCGCCAGAAGCGGAGTCGAGCCTCTCGCTTTGTCAGTGTCGTGCCGTAGAAAGAGTGGCACGGCGAGGTCCGCGGAGCGGACGGGAGGAGGTGGGCCGGTGAGCATTTCCGAGCCCTTGGACGACCCCTGGGCCGACACTGGTCCCGGTGACCGTCTGCCCGTCACCCGCCAGCGCGGGAGCGATGCCCGGGGCCGCGGCAGGGGCCGCGACGAGCAGCACGAGCGAGGCAGCGACAGCGGGCCGTGGGACGGTGGTCCGGGCGGGTTCGAGCGGGTGCCGCCGCAGGACCTCGACGCCGAGCAGTCCGTGCTCGGCGGCATGCTGCTCTCCAAGGACGCCATCGCGGACGTCGTGGAGATCATCAAGGGCCATGACTTCTACAAGCCGGCCCACGAGACGATCTACACCGCGATCCTCGACCTCTATGCCAAGGGCGAGCCGGCCGACCCCATCACGGTGGGCGCGGAACTGACCAAGCGCGGCGAGATCAACCGCGTCGGCGGCGCGGCATATGTGCACACGCTCGTCCAGTCGGTGCCGACGGCGGCGAACGCGTCGTATTACGCGGAGATCGTCCACGAGCGGGCGGTGCTGCGGCGACTCGTGCAGGCCGGTACCAAGATCACACAGATGGGATACGCCGCCGACGGCGACGTCGACGAGATCGTCAACCAGGCTCAGGCCGAGATCTACGCGGTCACCGAGCAGCGCACGAGCGAGGACTACCTGCCGCTCGGCGACATCATGGAGGGCGCGCTCGACGAGATCGAGGCGATCGGCTCCCGCAGCGGCGAGATGACCGGCGTGCCGACCGGCTTCACGGACTTCGACTCGCTGACGAACGGCCTCCATCCCGGCCAGATGATCGTGATCGCGGCCCGTCCCGCCATGGGTAAGTCGACGCTCGCGCTCGACTTCGCCCGCGCGTGTTCGATCAAGCACAACCTGCCCAGCGTGATCTTCTCTCTCGAAATGGGCCGGAACGAGATCGCGATGCGTCTGCTGTCGGCCGAGGCCCGGGTGGCGCTGCACCACATGCGCTCCGGGACGATGACGGACGAGGACTGGACCCGCCTGGCGCGCCGCATGCCGGATGTCTCCCAGGCGCCGCTGTACATCGACGACTCGCCCAACCTGTCGATGATGGAGATCCGGGCGAAGTGCCGCCGCCTGAAACAGCGGAACAATCTGAAGCTCGTCGTGATCGACTATCTCCAGCTGATGCAGTCCGGTGGTTCGAAGCGGGCCGAGAGCCGTCAGCAGGAAGTCTCGGACATGTCGCGAAACCTCAAGCTGCTGGCGAAGGAGCTGGAGCTCCCGGTCATCGCCCTGTCGCAGCTGAACCGTGGACCCGAGCAGCGCACCGACAAGAAGCCAATGGTCTCGGACCTGCGTGAGTCCGGCTCGATCGAGCAGGACGCGGACATGGTGATCCTCCTGCACCGCGAGGACGCCTACGAGAAGGAGTCCCCGCGGGCGGGCGAGGCCGACCTGATCGTGGCCAAGCACCGTAACGGCCCCACCGCGACGATCACGGTGGCCTTCCAGGGTCACTACTCCCGTTTCGTGGACATGGCGCAGACCTGATCCGCCTGCGTAAGGTCTCAGATTTCGCGGCACACGGACCTTGCCCGATCTCGCCCGCGAGACGGGCATGAGTACCGCGAACATGGCGCGCTGGGCCCACACCCACAACATCCCCCTCCGGCCACGGGGCGGAGGAAGCCACAACGCCGCTCTTCGCACGGCAGACGAGGCGACCGCCGCCCCGGCTGTCCTGCGCGGGGCCCTCACCAGCCCCCAGGCGTGGCAGCGGCTCGAACGCTTCGTGGCGGCGTTGCGCCATCCCCTCGAAGAGGCAGCCAACGCCCTCGGCGCCTCCCAGTCCGCGCCGACCACCCAGATCACCCGGCTTGAACGTGACCTCGGACAGCCCTTACTCGAACGAGCTGAACGTGGTCGGTCCATGAGGCCGACACCCTTCGGGAAGCGTGTCGTCGCGGCGGCCAGAGAGATCCTTGCGGAGGAAAAGACGAGGCATTGAGGTCACCGAGCTCTCACAGGCGTCGGGAGTCTGCCTTCTACCGGATCTTCTGCACGTGGGTGGTGTCGGTGCCGAGGAGGGTGCCGTCGGCGCCGGTCGGTACGACTTCCGGCACAGGGGCGCCGTGCTTGTCGACAAGGGTGGAATGCGTCTCGCCGGGGGCGAAGGCGTGGCGTTCTCCCCACTGTCGCAGCGTGAGGATGACAGGGAAGAGGTCGCGGCCGGCATCGGTGAGCACGTATTCCTGGCGGCGGCCCGAGGGTGCGGTGCGCTGGGCCAGGAGCCCGTGAGCGGTGAGCTTGCGGAGGCGGTCGGTGAGGATGTTGCGGGCGATGCCGGTGCGTCGCTGGAACTCGGTGAACGACCGTGCCCCGTCCATCGCGTCGCGGATGACGAGAAGGCTCCACCTGTCGCCGACGAGGTCGAGCGTGCGGGCGACGGGGCAGTCGGGGTCGGTCCAGTCGGACTCCAGGGCGCGCGTGGTGGTGCGCGACATGACACCTCCCAATGAGTTGCGGATTGAAACCATTGTGCCGTACCGTCAAATCGGTTGCAATTCGCTACTGATTGGGGTTGGGGTGCGATGGACGTGTGGCGGCGGTTACTGCTCACGGTGGTATGTGGCGTCGCTGTGGCCGGCATCTATGCCGCGCAGCCGGTACTGGAGCCGATGGGACGGGATCTCGGTCTGTCGGCAGCACACACGGGGTGGATCGTCGCGACCGGCCAGTGCGGCTATCTGGCAGGGTTGGTGCTGCTGGTTCCGCTTGGTGATGTGGTCGTCAACAGGCGCCGACTCATCGCCGTGCACCTGGCGATCACCGCAGCGGGCCTGATCCTGACGGCCTCGGCGTCAGCCGCATGGATGGCGGTCGCGGGGCTCGCGGCGGCTGGGCTGTTCGCGGTCGTCGTACAGATCACAGTGGCCTACGCCGCGTCGGTCTCGCCGCCTGCCGAACGCGGACGGAACATCGGTGTCGTCACCTCGGGCGTTGTGGTCGGCATCCTGGGCGCGCGGGTCGTCACCGGTACGCTCGCCGACATGTGGGGCTGGCGCAGCATCTATGCCGTGCTCGCGGTGCTGTCACTCGCGCTCGCAACCCTCGTCCTCGTCGCACTGCCGCCGGAGGAGCGTCCCAGCCGCCCTGCGGGGTACGGGCAGGCCGTCGCCTCACTCGGCGGACTGTTCGGACAGCGCCTCGTGCTGACGCGCGGGCTCATCGCGTTCTTCTTGTTCGCATCGTTCGGAACGCTGTGGAGCGGGCTGTCCCTGCCGCTGACGGACGTGCCGTGGAAGCTGAGCGAGAGCCAGATCGGATTGTTCGGCATCGCCGGACTCGCCGGTGCCCTCGGAGCAGCGCGCGCGGGACGGTGGGCGGATGCAGGACGGGCGACCCCGGTCGCCGGCCTCGCGCTCACCCTGCTCGTTCTCTCGTGGGCAGCGATCGCGCAGCTGCCGTGGACACTGTGGCTCCTCATCGTCGGAATCGTGCTTCTCGACTTCGCGGTCCAGGCCGTGCATGTGAGCAATCAGCACCACCTCACCGCCGCGCACCCGGATCGCACCAGCAGTGCCATCGGCAGCTACATGGTCTTCTACTCTCTCGGTTCCGCCCTCGGTGCAGCCGCGACCACCGCCATCTTCACCACCCACGGCTGGGCGGGCTCCAGCATCCTCGGAGCCGGATTCGCGGTCTGCGCGCTGGCGGTATGGGCAGCCGACAGGCGACTCCCTCGCGCCAGCGAGAACGTCCGACCCGACGAAGCAGGCACCCGCCAGGCACGGGAGGAAACGCGAAGGGCCGATCAAGCCGGCCAAGGGGCGAATAACCCCAGAGTTCCTTGAGTGCCCCCCGGCCTCTTCAGCCCGGCAGGTCAGCAGTCTCAGCTCTGCCAGACCAATGAGACGGGGCAGCAACCGCCAGGGTGCCGGCCCGCGGTTCGGCGCGCAGCACATCGAGTGCCGCGTGGCCGATGCCCCGCATCCGGTCGGGATCAGCGAGCAGGGGGGTTACGCGCGCCAGCATCTCCTGTGGGTCGGTGAACCATCGCCCACCGTTGATGTCGAAGGCCAGCGCCACGTACCCCAGTTCGGCGAGGGCGTCGGCCCGGCGGCGCTGGAAGTCGTTCAGGCCCGGCCCCTCGGGCCCGATCAGGACTGCTGGCCTGCGGTCGACACCGGCGGGGAGCGCGAGGTGCCCGATCATCGTCAGGCCGTCGGCGGGGTATTCGACCGTGCGCGTTACGACCGTCGTCACGAGACCGGACTGTAGTGATTGTCGAGCCCGGTCGGGCCGTCTTCACCGTCGGCAGAACGGCGCGGGTGTGGGCCCGTGAGTGGGCACTGTGGAAGGCTCCGGTTCTGGCGGACCACAGCGGCACCGATGCGAACCAGGTCACCGGCCCACCGCCACGGCATTCCCCTGTGTCCCCGCGGCGGGGTCAGTCACAGCGATGTGCCCCACGCAGCCGACTCGCCGGCTGGAAGCCCCGAGATCCTGCGCGAGGCCCTCACTGGTCCGCATGCCGAGCAACGGTTGAAGTGATTCGCCCGATGCCTGGGCTGCCCAACCCATCACCGAGGCAGCCCACAACCTGGGCGTTCAGCAGTCCGCCCTCACCGCGCAGATCCACCGCCTGGACCGGGATCCTGGACAGCCTCTCCTGAAACGAGCCGAGCGCGGAATGGCGCGATTCTGAGCTACCTGAATCAGTGAGAACAAGCCACACAACGGAGTCGGGCTCAGCATTGCTTACCTAGGGATCCTAGGTTATACCTAGATACCCTAGGTTTTCAGGGGAGATGCATGGCGCGGGCCGGGCTGACGGCGGAGCGGGTGACGATCGCCGGCGCCGCGCCGGCGGACGAGGTCGGAAGACCATCCGCATTAGCGGAGGCGACCACCGGGCGAGCAGGCAGGGACGCAGTGATCGCGTTTGCGACCGCCTGGCGGGAGTACGCCCACAAGCATCCAGGCCGCTACATGGCGACGCGGACCCCGATCCTCCTGGAGCACTGGCCCACTTCCCGAGAAGGAGATTCCGCATGACCGATCCGACCATCGGCAGGCTGCGCGTGAACGGCGTGACTCTGCACTACGAAGTGCGCGGCCAGGGCCCGCTCCTGCTGCTGATCCCGGGAGGAACGGGTGGCGCGTCCTCCTTCGACGGCATCGCCGACGACCTGGCCGCCGAATACACAGTCGCGACCTACGACCCGCGCGGCGTGTCCCGCAGCACGCTGGACGACCCCGACGCCGAACAGCAAGTGGCCGAGCACGCCGATGACGCGTTCCGGATGCTGGAACTGCTGTCGCCCGGTGAGCCCGCCCGGGTATTCGGCGCCAGCTCGGGCGCGATCGTCGCCCTGCACCTGCTCACCGCCCACCCCGAGCGCCTCGCATGCGTTGTGGCGCACGAGCCGCCGGTGGTGGAGGTCCTGCCGGACGCGGCAGAACACCGCGCGCTCATCGCACGAGTGCAGGACACACTCCGCGCGCGGGGGCTCATGCCGGCGATGACCGAGTTCGCGGCGGGCCTGAAGAAGGACGGCGACACCACAGAACCGAAGGCCGGGCTCACGCTTCCTCCGCAGGCAGCGGCGCGAGCCGAGCGGACGATGGCCAACCTGCCGTACTTCCTCGGGCGCATCGTGCCCAACTTCATGGCCTACACCCCGGATACCCACCGGCTGGAGGCGCTGTCGGACCAGCTCGTGCTCGTCGGCGGCCGCGACTCACGTGGTGAGCTGCCCTACCGCTCGGCCGCCTTCCTGGCCGAGCATCTCGGCACGGAACTCCAGCACTTCCCCGGCGGGCACACCGGCCTGACAACGCACCCCGCCGAGTTCGGCGAACTCCTGCGAAAGGCCCTCCGTGCCACGAGCCGAATCCGGCTCGACGCGGCCAACTCCGCCGAAGACGGTCAACGGAAATGACTCGATCCTGAGACTGGAGCAGTCCGTCACCGTCTGAGACAGAGGGAAGAACAGCAGGACACAGATTCACCCTAGGGCAGCGAACTGGAGAACCTGCATGTCACCGGAGGAGACCAGGTCGACGCGGCGGGGCCCGGCGGATAGACCTGGACCATGACGTCATCTATCGAAGCCCTTCTCCCCAGCACCGAGCGTGCCCTGCTCCACCGGATCGCCACCGCCCAGGCCGAGGGGCGCGTCCCCTCACTGGTCGGTGCCGTGGTCAGGGACGGGCGGGTGGTGTGGACGGGATCGCGCAGCTGTGTGGACGGGCATGGGCCGGACGCCGATACGCAGTACCGGATCGGCTCCATCACCAAGACGTTCACCGCCGTCCTGGTGATGCGACTGCGGGACGAGGGGCTGCTCGACCTCGGGGATCCGCTGGAGAAGCACCTGCCGGGCACGGGGGTGGGTGAGGCGACCATCGCTCAGCTCCTCTGCCACAGCGCGGGTCTGGCCGCCGAAACGCCAGCCCCCTGGTGGGAGCGGACGCCGGGTTCCCTGCGGCCGGAGCTGGCCGACGTGCTCGGAGAGCGGCCGGTGCTGCATCCGGCCGGGCGTCGTCATCACTACTCCAACACCGGCTACACGTTGCTCGGTTCGCTCATCGAAGCGGTGCGCGGGGTGTCCTGGCAGGAGGCGCTGCGCACCGAGATCCTCGAACCGCTGGGGTTGCACCGCACGGGCACACAGCCCGTCGCGCCGCACGCCGGGGGCTGGGCAGTGCATCCGTGGGCCGATGTGATGCTGCCCGAACCTGGTGAGGACCTCGGTCTGATGGCGCCGGCGGGGCAGCTGTGGTCCACCACGGCGGATCTGTGCCGGTTCGCGTCCTTCCTCGCGGACGGCGACGAGCGTGTCCTGGGGCTCGGGACGGTGCGGGAGATGCGTACCCCCGCGGTGCCGCCGGAGGAGGGCGACTGGAACGGCGGGTACGGGCTCGGGCTCCAGCTGGTGCGCAGGGGTGGCCGGACGCTCGTGGGACACAGTGGCTCGCTCCCGGGCTTCCTCGCCGGGCTGTGGATGAGCGTGAAGGACGGGATCGGCGCGGTGGTGCTGGCCAACGCCACGTCCGGGCCCATGCCCGGCGCGGTCGCCGCCGACCTCGTACGGATCGTGGCCGATGCCGAGCCGCGCATCCCCGAGCCGTGGCGCCCGCTGCCGGAGGTGGATGCGGCGCTGCTGGAGCTGACCGGACCCTGGTACTGGGGGACGTACGCCTACGGCCTCGGGGTGCTGGCCGATCGCGGAGTGGAGCTACGGCCCCTGCGCGGCCAGGGGCGTGCCGCCCGCTTCCGGGCGGAGGCGGACGGTACCTGGACCGGTCTGGACGGGTACTACGCGGGCGAGACCCTCCGCGTGGTGCGGCGTGCGGACGGGTCGGCGAGCCATCTCGACCTGGGCTCGTTCGTCTTCACCCGGGAGCCGTACGAGCAGGGGGACGCGGTTCCGGGTGGGGTCGACGAGGGCGGCTGGCGCGGCCTTTGAGGGCCGTCCGTCCTGTTTCACGTGAAACCGGATGAGTTTTCACCCGAAACAGGATGAGTGCGGGAGCTACAGCGCCATTTTGAAGCCGAGATGGGAGGCTTCGAAGCCGAGCCGCTCGTAGAAGCGGTGGGCGTCCGTGCGGCTGGAGTCGGACGTCAGCTGGACCAACTGGCAGTCAAAGCGCCGGGATTCGGCAATGGCCCATTCGATCAGCCGTGTGCCGAGCCCGCTGCCGCGCTCGTCGGTGCGGACCCGTACCCCCTCGATGATGGAGCGGGTGGCACCACGCCGGGACAGCCCCGGAACGAGCGTGAGTTGCAGCGTCCCGACCACCTGGTCGTCGCGCACGGCGACGACCAGGTGCTGCTGAGGGTCGGCGGCGAGCCGCTGGAAGGCGGCGGCGTAGGGGGTGAGGTCGTCGGGCGATTCCCGCTGCGCCCCCAGCGGGTCGTCGGCGAGCATCGCCACGATCGCGGGGAGGTCATCAGGGGTCGCCGGCCTGATTTCGAGATCACTCATGTGGTCAGGCTAGGGATCGTTCTTGTGCGGTCAGCCGACCGGGGCGTGCAGCTCCTCGACGACCCGGACCAGCGGCGCGAGCTGTGGGTTCTTCGCTGCCTCGTCGAGTGCCTCGCGCAGCGCTGCGTCATTGGTGGGCCGCGCCTCGCTGAGAAGGGCGAGTCCGGCTTCGGTCACATCGGTGTAGATGCCGCGCCGGTCGGTGTCGCACAGGTACCGGGTCAGGAGGCCCCGGTCCTCCAGGCGCGTGACGAGGCGCGTCGTGGCGCTCTGGCTGAGGACGACGGCGTCGGCCACCTGCTTCATCTGAAGGTGGCCGCCCGGGCCGTTGTGCTGGCGACTGAGCACATCCAGCAGGGAGAACTCGCGCATGCTCAGGCCGTGCTCGCCCTCCAGCGCGCGCTCGATATGGGCCTCGATCCTCCCGTGCAGCAGGGAGAGCGCGCACCAGCCCTGAGAGAGGGCGGTCAGTGCCGGGTCCGTCGCTGTCATGCGTGTCTCCTCCGTACCGGAGCGGCTTGAGAACCAGGATAGACGACCGGCGCAATTTCCAGCGCTTGCAATTAACCCGCGTCTGCAATTATTGTCGACGCTTGTTAGGCGCAGATGCAATCTTCTTGGAAAGGGTCACACCCCATGCCGCTCGCGCTCCTCGCCCTGGCCATCGGGGCCTTCGGTATCGGAACCACGGAGTTCGTGATCATGGGACTGCTGCCCCAGGTCGCGGGGGACTACGAGGTCTCCATCCCCACCGCCGGGTATCTCGTCACCGGGTACGCACTCGGCGTCGTCCTCGGCGCACCGCTGATGACCCTCCTGGGCACCCGGGTCTCCCGAAAGCGCATGCTGATGCTGCTGATGGGACTGTTCATCGCCGGTAACGTCCTGTCCGCCGTCGCACCCGTCTTCGGCCTGATGCTCGCCGGCCGGGTCGTCGCCTCCCTGGCGCACGGCGCCTTCTTCGGCATCGGCTCGGTCGTCGCGGCCGACCTCGTGGCCCCGGAGAAGAAGGCCGGCGCGATCGCGATGATGTTCACCGGCCTGACCGTGGCCAATGTCGTCGGGGTGCCGGCCGGCACGTTCATCGGCCAGACGGCCGGCTGGCGGGTCACTTTCCTCCTCGTCGCCGCGCTCGGTGTGCTCGGACTGCTGGGCGTCGCCAAGCTGGTACCCGAGCAGCCCCAGCCCGAAGGCGTACGACTGCGCCACGAGCTCGCCGCGTTCCGCAACGTGCAGGTCCTGCTCGCCATGGCGATGACCGTGCTGGGCTTCGGAGGAGTCTTCGCCGCGATCACCTACATCACGCCGATGATGACCGAGGCGGCCGGCTTCGCCGAGTCCTCCGTCACCTGGCTGCTCGTCCTGTTCGGCCTCGGCATGGTCGGGGGCAATCTGATCGGCGGCAAGCTCGCCGACCGCGCGCTCATGCCGCTGCTGTACGTGTCGCTCGGCGCGCTGGCCCTCGTCCTGGCCCTGTTCACCGTGACCGCGCACAACCAGGTCGCCGCCGCCGTCACGATCACCCTGATCGGCGCGCTGGGCTTCGCCACCGTGCCGCCGCTGCAGAAGCGGGTTCTGGACCAGGCGGCCGGGGCACCCACCCTCGCCTCCGCCGTCAACATCGGCGCCTTCAACCTCGGCAACGCGCTGTCCGCCTGGCTCGGCGGCATCGTGATCGCCGCCGGCCTGGGCTTCACCGCCCCCAACTGGGTCGGCGCCGTTCTCGCCGCCTCCGCGCTCGCACTCGCCGTCCTCTCGAGCGCTCTGGAGCGCCGGGACGGTCACCGGGCGAGCCGGATCGTCGCCGCTGCCACCCCCGACTCGGCCCCCGTGTCCGCAGGGCACCACTGAAACCCGCACCCGACTCCCCACTCGACAGGAGCACTCCTCATGAACACCACCGCCACCGCCGTCTCCCCGCTGACCACCCAGGACGCCGAGACCCTCGTGGACGCCGCCCGCCGCGCCGCTGAAGCGGCCGGGGTCACCGTCGCCATCACGGTCCTGGACGCGGGCGGCCATCTGCTGGCCTTCCGCCGCGACGACCGTGCCGTGCTGATCGCCGGTGAGACCAGCACCCGCAAGGCGTTCACCGCCCTCCAGCTGAACACCCCGACCGCCGACCTCGTCGACGCCGTCCAGCCCGGCGGCCTGTTCCACACCCTGCCGACCGCTCTGGACCGACCGCTCCTGTTCATCGCGGGTGGCGTTCCGGTCCACCGCGACGGGCGTCTGATCGGCGCCATCGGCGTGGGGGGCGGCGCTCCCGCTGAGGACCACGGCTTCGCCACCGCCGCGGTGGAGGCCCTGGCGTAACCCCATTAGGCGGGGGCTCCCGCACATCCGCCGTCCCTCTGCTCCGGGAATGCCCGGAGCCAGGGGGACGCGCCTGTGTTCCGGCACGCAGTCGCCGTCCACGGGTCAGCCCCAGGGGCTTGAGCGCGGAGACCACCGTCATGAAGAGATACGCCCCGGTGGCGACGCTCGGTGCCGCAGTGGTGTAGGCCGCTGTGCCGAGCGCCAGCAGGCCGAGGATGAGGCCGAGCCGGCTCACGGAGACGGTTACGTGGACGGTGAGAGTGCCCGTCGGGCGGGCCGCTTGAGTGGTTTCACGTGAAACACGGTGCTCGCTGGTGCGAGCTATGGCGCCTGACGGCGGGAGTACGCGCGCGTACTCACCGCGTCGTAGGTGTCCGGCGGGCGTTTCCCGGGCGGACGCGTCGCGTCGTACGTATCGCGGCGGATAGATGGCGTTGTACGTCCCGACACGTCCCGGCACGTCCCGGCCTACACACGGCAAAAGTGAAGATCAGGCACCGGCTCTGTGCAGAGTTGGGGGTAGAGCTGGACGTGTGTGACTCATGCGGTGATTCCATGTCCGACGCGGAGAGCCGGTCTGCGAGGGATGCGGATTCGGCGGGTGGGTCGCCGAGAGGCCTACGAACTGGCGTGAGGCCACCGCTGGTTCCAAGGACATGGAGGCAGAGCAGCCTAACGGCAAACGGGGACGAAAACCTTGGCTTTCCCGTGTCCGTCCGACGAACCGGCGACCCCTGCCATGCTGCGAGCACGGCGGCTGTGGTCGATGGCACAAGGAATCACCATCATCCCGGTTCACGGGCCGCTGCGGTTACTGTGGGCGCGACAACGGTGAAATGACGGGCAGAGCGGGGATTCCGAGCACGTTCCGGGCAGACGGAAGTGCGTATACCGACCGAAAGATGTTCGAGGCGAGGCACTCTATGGACGCTCCGACCACCACGTCGGCCGACAACGGCACTTCCGGTGACAGCGGCGGGGGTGGCGGCTGGTTCACGCCGCGTAAGCCGGTCACGGCCAGACCCGCGGCACCGGATGCCGACCGGATACGTGAAGGCAACTCCGATGGCGGACGAATAGCGAGCCCGCGCCGTCCGCTGACGTCCATACGGATGGTCGGCAACGGCCCGTCCCGGACCTCCCCGCCACCGACCGGCGCCGGGGCCCCGGAGCGGCCCGCAGCCACCGAGCCCGCCGAGCCGGCCACCGCGGAGCAGCACCCCGCCGACGAGCCGGCCTCCCCCGGAGCCTGGGGCCGGCAGGACCATGCCGCCGAACACCCCCGGTCCGCCGACGACGACCGGGCCGTCACCGCCCCCCAGGAGGCCGCCACCGCAGGCCGCCACCCGGAAGCCGGGACCCCCGGCACCTCCGTGCCTTCCGCCGCCGCGCCCTATGGCCCCGGACCCGAGGCGCACGCCCCGGAAGCGGCGTCGGCTGAGGCCGAGGCAATCGGTGCGACCGAGAGCGGCTCGCCCGACGCGATACGGGTACGGCGAACCCTCGCCGAGGTCGGCCCGGTGGCCGACAAGGTCACTTCGTACTTCTACGCCCTGCTCTTCACTCACCACCCCGAGCTGCGGGCCCTGTTCCCCGCCGCCATGGACACCCAGCGCGACCGGCTCCTGAAGGCGCTGCTGACCTCCGCCGAGCACATGGACAGCCCGGAGGTCCTCACCGACTACCTCCAGCACCTGGGCCGCGGCCACCGCAAGTACGGCACCGATGCCTCGCACTATCCGGCCGTCGGGGAGGCCCTGATCGGGGCGCTCAGCCGGTACGCGACGACCACCTGGGACGAGGAGACCGAGGCGGCCTGGGTCCGCACGTACACCACGATCTCCCAGATCATGATCGACGCCGCCGCCGAGAACGAACGGCACGCACCGGCCTGGTGGCACGCCGAGGTGGTCTCGCACGAGCTGAGAACCCCCGACATCGCGGTCATCACCGTCCGCCCCGACCAGCCGTACCCCTTCCTGGCCGGCCAGTACACCAGCCTGGAGACCCCCTGGTGGCCGCGGATCTGGCGCCACTACTCCTTCGCCTCCGCCCCACGCTCCGACGGCCTGCTGTCCTTCCACGTCAAGGCGGTCCCGGCCGGCTGGGTGTCCAACGCCCTGGTCCACCACGCCCGCCCCGGCGATGTGCTGCGTCTGGGCCCGCCCGCCGGCTCGATGACCGTCGACCACACCACCGACAACGGCCTTCTCTGTGTGGGCGGCGGAACCGGCATCGCGCCCATCAAGGCGCTGGTCGAGGACGTCGCCGAGCACGGCGCGCGGCGTCCGGTCGAGGTGTTCTACGGAGCCCGCACCGATCACGACCTGTATGACATCGACACGATGCTGCGGTTGCAGCAGTCGCACCCGTGGTTGGCGGTCCGGGCGATCATCGACGGGAAGACGCAGTTGCCGGACGCGGTGCGCGAGTACGGCCCCTGGAACGAGTACGACGCGTACCTGTCCGGGCCGCCCGGCATGATCCGCAGCGGCGTCGACGCGCTGCGCGGCGTCGGGGTGCCGTTCGAGCGGATCCGGCACGACTCCCTCGAAGAGCTCGTCGCCGCAGCCGACTGACCCGGACCCCGACCGGCACGGGCCCCCGGGCCGCGCGCCCAGGTCCGGGCTACCCCAGGTCCGGGGCGTGCATGGCCCGGACGCCTTCGATGTTGCCGTCCAGGTAGTGCCGCAGCGAGAGGGGCACGAGGTGGACGGTGGCGATGCCGACGCGGCTGAAGGGCACCCGTACGATCTCGTACTCCCCGAGGGGCTCGTCGACCTCGGGGCCGTGCCGTCGGCCTGGGTCCATGGACTCCAGCCGGCAGACGAAGAAGTGCTGCACCTTCACGCCCGACACGCCGCCGTCGACGATGTGCTCGACGGTGTCGACGAAGCAGGGCACCACATCGACGATCTTGGCGCCGAGCTCCTCATGGACCTCGCGGTGGAGCGCGTCGACGACGGTGGCGTCCGACTCCTCCACACCACCGCCCGGGGTGACCCAGTACGGATCCATACCGGGCTTCGTACGCTTGATCAGGATGAGGTCATCGCCGTCGAGCAGGATGGCACGGGCGGTGCGCTTGACCACTGGCCGTTCGGTCATGGCTTGAAAATGGCCCGCCAGGACGCGTCTGAAACTCCTCGGGGGAACCGTCACCAGTCGGCGGCGGCACGCAGCAGCGACTCGTGCGCCCGCGCGATGTGCGGCAGGGGGAGGGTGCCGGTGCGGATCACCAGGAAGTACGTACGCAGCGGCGGCACCGGCGGGTCGAGCAGCGCCACCAGCCGCCCTCGGTCCAGCTCGTCCTCGCACAGATAGCGGGGCAGTACGGCGAGCCCGGCGCCCGCGGCGGCGGACTCCAGGACGGCGCGCAGGTCCGGCGCGATGACGGTGGCCGCGGCGGCCGGCTTGGAGTCGAAGACGGCGGCCCAGTAGCGGGCGACGAAGGGCAGCGACTCGTGCACCTCCACCACGGGCAGCTGTTCCAGGACGACGGCGCCCTTGCGCAGCAGCACGCCGGGACCGAGCCGGGCGGCCCAGCGCGGCGAGGCGACCAGGACGTGCTCCTCGTCGCACAGCGGGGTCGCGGTGAGCAGTCCGCCGCGGGGGCGGGCGGTGGCGATGGCCAGGTCGTGGTGGCCGGCCGCCAGCCCGTCCAGGACCTCCTCGGCGGCGCCGGTCAGGGACGTCCTCAGCGCGAGGCCCTGCGAGACGAGTGGGCTGAGGGCGGGCAAGGCTCGTACGGAGGTGAATTCGGGAGGTCCGGCGAGGTGGAGCGTGCGTACGCCGGTCTGTTCGTCGAGTCCGCTCTCGACGATCTCGACCAGCGCGTCCAGGTGCGGGGCGGCCCGGTGCGCGAGCTCGTCGCCGATGGTGGTCGGCGTGACGCCACGGGCCTGCCGCAGGAAGAGCGGGCGGCCCAGCTGGCGCTCCAGCGTGCGGATCTGGCTGGTCACGGCGGGCTGGGAGAGACCCAGCAGGGCGGCGGCGCGGGTGAAGGACCCGGCTCGGTGCACGGTGACGAACGTACGCAGCAGCGCAAGATCCATACCCACCCCCCGGCCCACCCCCACGGTCCTCGTCACGTCGCCTGACGACGCCTAAGGACCGTACCAACTATAAATAAGTCGATAGGTCTCTGCCGCTCCAGTGATTGGACACTGACGCAGAGTCAACTAGCCTGGTACTGCGCGGATCACCACGCGGGTCTCCGCGCGTAAAGGCGGGTCGGTCCGAGCCACGAGGGGGGAGGCTCGGACCGTCCCTTCTCCGTACCGCAGGCGCTCATCCCTCGTGCCGGGCCGCCTCGTCGAGCGCCCGCACCACATCCGCCACCAGGTCGTCGGCGTCCTCGGCCCCGACCGAGAAGCGGATGAAGCCCTCGGGGACGGCGTCCCCGCCCCACCGTCCGCGCCGTTCCGCCGTGGACCGCACCCCGCCGAAGCTGGTCGCGTCGTCCACCAGCCGCAGGCCCGCCAGGAAGCGCTCGGCGCGCGCCCGGTCCGGCAGGACGAAGGAGACGACCGACCCGAAGCGCCGCATCTGCCCGGCCGCCACTTTGTGCGACGGGTCGCCGGGCAGCCCCGGGTAGCGCAGCCCGGTGACATCGTCGCGCCCTGCCAGGGCCTCGGCGAGCGCCAGCGCGTTCGCGCACTGCCGGTCGACGCGCAGGTGCAGCGTGGCCAGCGAGCGGTGGGCGAGCCACGCCTCCATGGGCCCCGGAATCGCCCCGACGATCTTGCGCCAGCGGCGTACCGAAGCGGCGAGCCCCGCGTCGCGGCAGGTCACATGGCCGAGCAGGATGTCGCCGTGGCCGGTCATGCCCTTGGTGTCGCTGGCCACCGAGAAGTCCGCGCCCAGCTCCAGCGGCCGCTGCCCCAGCGGTGTGGCGAGCGTGTTGTCGACCGCGACGAGCGCGCCGCCCTCGTGCGCGGCCGCGACCAGCCGCCGGACGTCGCACACGTCCAGCCCCGGGTTCGACGGCGTCTCGATCCACAGCAGCCGCGCCCCCTCCAGCACGGCCAGCTGGGCGTCGCCGCCGGTCGGCGCGGTACGCACCTCGATCCCGTACGCCTTCAGCTGCTGGTGCACCAGCGGCAGCGCCTGGTAGCCGTCGGCCGGCATGACCACCACGTCGCCGGTCGTCAGCTGCGAGAACAGCACCGCCGAGATCGCGGCCATGCCGGACGCGAAGGTCACCGTCTCGACCTGCTCGCCGGGTGCCTCGAGTTCGCCGATGGCCCGCTCCAGGTGCGTCCAGGTCGGGTTCTCGTCCCGCCCGTACGTGTAGGGGCCGGTCGGCTCGCCGGGCAGGTGGTAGTGGGCGGCGAACACCGGCCCTGGGAGGGTCGGTTCGTGCGGAAGGGGCTCGGGCAGCCCGGCCCGTACCGCCCTGGTTCCATCTCCCAGCCGCGCGCGCTCCATCAGTCCTTCCCCTCGGGCAGGACGACGTTCATGGCCCACGAGACGACCGAGATGATCAGGCCGCCCAGGACGGCCGTCCAGAAGCCCTCGACGTGAAAGCCCAGGTCCAGCTTGTCGGCGAGCCAGGAGGTCAGCAGCAGCATCAGCGCGTTCACGACCAGCGTGAACAGTCCGAGCGTGAGGATGAAGAGCGGCAGTGTGAGCAGCTTCACCACCGGCTTGACGAGGGCGTTCACCACGCCGAAGACCAGGGCCACCAGGACCAGCGTCAGCGCCTTCTTGCCGGTGCTGTCACCGGTCAGCGTGATGTCGTGCAGCAGCCAGATCGCCACTGCCAGCGCGGCCGCGTTCGCCACCGTCTTGACTACGAAATTCATCATGTGTCTGATCGTGGCAGACAGAACGTGAGCTGACGCAGGGGCGGGACGGGCGATGAAGGCATTCCGACTGGACGAGCTGGAGGCGGAGCGCGCCGCCAACGACGGCGCGTATCTGCAGTTCCTGCGGGAGCGGAACATGTCGGTGGGCCTGTACGCGCTCGACGCGGGCGCACTCGACCCGCAGATGCCCCACAACGAGGACGAGGTGTACGTCGTCGTCAGCGGGCGGGCGTCCATCACGGTGGGGATGGAGACGACGCAGGTGGGGCGAGGCAGCGTGGTCTACGTGCCGGCCGGCGTGGCGCACAAGTTCCACCACATCACCGAGGACCTGCGGGTGCTGGTGGTGTTCTCCCCGCCCGAGAGCTGACGCCGGACGCCCGCGCCACACGGAGCGCGGAGCGGTCCAGGGGGCCGTCGCCAGGGCCGTCACCGGGTCGTCCCTAGGGGATGGATCAGGGAAGAGCCAGGGGCGTGAGGCCCCCGTGAGCGGTGTGCCCGCCCCTAGCATCGAACACGTCATAGGTCACTGGCGTGGATGAGATGGGGCAGGACGATGGCGGTAAAGGAACTTCTGGCGGGGCTGCCGTGGTGGGTGAAGTGGGTCGCCATACCTCTCATCGCCGTGCTGGTCTTCGGCGGTCTGATCGCGACCGTGGTGAGCGTGCTGATCGGCCTGCTCTTCAAGGTGCTGGTTTTCGTCGCGCTCGTCGGCGGACTGATTTACGTCGTACGGAAGTTCATGGCGTCCTCGTCGTCCCGCGGCGACTGGTGACCGCCGGGCATCCGTCGGCTCGCCGACCCGGGCGTTAGCCCGGGCGGGCGAACAGCCTGGGCGAAACCTCACCCCGAACGGAGGCTGCCATTAGAGTGGCAGGCCTCCGTTGTCCTTGGGAATCAAGGGCAGACGAACGCCCCCACCAGCGGTTTGTAGGACTGTATGGGGGCGATACGCCTGGGGGTGACCTTTGGCCACGGCAAGCAGTGCAGCGAGTCCCACCCTGATCGGCTCCGTGCAGCGGGCGCTGAGGCTGCTGGAGGCCGTGGGCTCCCATGCCGGCGGGGCCCCCGCGAAGCAGCTCGCCCGCGAGACGGACCTGCCGCTGCCGACGGCGTATCACCTGCTGCGCACGCTGACCCATGAGGGCTATCTGCGCCGGGAGAAGGGCGTTTTCACCCTCGGTGACGCGGCGAGGTGCCTGGTCGGCGGGGCGACTCTGCAGAATCGTCGCAGCAAGATCGAGGACTCGATGGCGTACTGGCGCGACACCATCGGCGTGCCCATCTACTTCGCGGTCTACCGCGACGGCGAGATCGAGGTCATCGCCGTCTCCGACACCCCGGCCGACCCCGCCGTCGACGAATGGGCCGACTTCCGCGAGACCGGCCACGCCCATGCGATCGGCCAGTGTCTGCTCAGCCAGCTCGACGAGGGCGCCCGTCAGGACCATCTGGACCGGTATCCCGTCCAGCCGATCACCCCCTACACGGTCCGTGACCGCCGGGCCCTGCTGGAGCGGCTGGCCGGAACGGCGCCGATGCAGCCGCTCATCGAGCGCCAGGAATACGCGCTCGGCACCGTGTGCGCCGCCATTCCCATCACGGCGGGATCGGCGGCCGGGGCGATGGCCATTTCCCTACCCCTCCATAAGGAGGAACGTCTGCGTCCCGCTGTTGACTGGCTGCGCGGGGAAGTGGGCAGCGTGCTGTATTCGCTCGCGTTCTCTATCAGTATCTGAAAACTCACTCCTTGTGATCCTCCAGTACCTCGACCACGATGACGATGACTCAAGAGGGGCGAGTAAGGATCAATAACCGGCCGTTTCGGGCCCGTCCTTCATCAGCTGTTGTTCAGGCTCTTGTTCATAAACTGCTTCATCCACTGCGGGGTACATGATGCGCGAGTCGGTGCAGGCCGAGGTCCTGATGAGTTTCGTCGTTTCGGAGGAGCTCTCCTTCAGAATCCCGGTCGAGCTCGGGTACGAGACGAAGGACCCGTACGCGGTCCGGATGACCTTCCATCTGCCCGGGGACGCGCCTGTGACGTGGGCGTTCGGGCGGGAGTTGCTGCTCGACGGGATCAACGCGCCCAGCGGCGACGGTGATGTGCACATCGCGCCGACCGGCCCCGAGGACCTGTCGGACGTCAGCATCCGCCTCCAGGTCGGCAGCGACCGGGCGCAGTTCCGGGCGAGCGCGCCGCCTCTGGTGGCGTTCCTCGACCGGACCGACAAGCTGGTGCCGCTGGGGCAGGAGTGCTCGCTCGGTGACTTCGAGCACCACTTGGAGGAGGCGCTCGGCCGGATCCTCGCCGAGGAGAACGCCGGCTGAACGACCGGCATCCCACGGATCCGCCGCCGGGTCCCGGCCGCGCGCGGGGGGCGGGGACGGGCCCTTACTTCCGGCGCCGCCTTCCCCGCCCGCCGCGTACCGCCGGGCCCGCGGCGGCGGGGCCCGGCCGGTCGGCGGAGACCACGAGGGCGGCCAGCGCGGTCGTGACCGGCACCGAGGCGACGAGCCCGATCGAACCGACCAGCGTGCGGACGATCTCCTCCGCCACGAGCTCGCTGTTGGCCACCGTCCCCACGCTGCTCTGCGCGATCGAGAAGAGCAGCAGCAGCGGAAGCGCCGCACCCGCGTACGCCAGCACCAGCGTGTTGACCACCGAGGCGATGTGGTCGCGGCCGATGCGGATACCGGCCCGGTACAGCGCTCGGGGGCCCATCTTCGGGTCCGCCTGGTGGAGCTCCCATACGGCCGAGGTCTGGGTGACCGTCACATCGTCCAGCACGCCGAGCGAGCCGATGATGACACCGGCGAGGAGCAGACCGGACATGTCGATGTTCGGGTAAAGACCGTGGATGAGGCCCGTGTTGTCGTCGGTGTTGCCGGAGAGTGACGCCCAGCCGATGAAGAGTGAGCCCAGCAGCCCGATCAGCAGCAGCGAGATCAGCGTGCCCAGCACCGCCACCGAGGTGCGGGCGGTCAGCCCGTGGCAGCTGTAGAGCGCGATCAGCATGATGGCGCTCGACCCCACCACCGCCACGACCAGCGGATTCGATCCCTGCAGGATGGCCGGCAGGATGAAGAGGGTCAGTACGGCGAAACTCACCGCGAGCGCGACGAGCGCCATCACCCCGCGCATCCGGCCGACGGCCACCACCGCCAGCGCGAAGATCGCGGCGAGCAGCGCCATCGGCACCTTGCGGATCACATCGGTGACGGAGTATTGCAGGTCACGCGGTGCGTCAGGGGCATACGCCACCACCACGCCCTGCCCCTCGTCCAGTTGACGGGGCGCGTCGGGCTGCACGATCTCGGTGAACCTGCGGCCCTTGTCCTGGCCCGTGGTGACCTCGACCGTCGCCTTCTCGCACTGGCCCTGCTGCGCGTTGACCGCCTCGCGCCCCTCGGGTGTCGTCGTGTCGCCGGTCGGCGGGACCTGCGCGGCGTTGACGTCCTTGCAGTCCACCTTCTCGACGCGGACGACCTCGCCCTGCTCGGTCTGCCGGTCGAAGCCGACACCGGTGCGCTCGTGCTCCGGTGCGCCGCCCGGCCAGAGCACGGCGAGACCGACCACCACCGCCGTGGCGAAGGGGATCAGCACGGCGGCGATGACCTTGCGCAGGTGCTGGGAGACGGGCGCGGCAGGGCCGTGGCTGTGCGCGTGACCGTGCGTCTGTCCGTGTGCCTGTCCGCTGGGCTCGGGGGTCTCATGTGGGGAAGTCACGGACCGATCATCGCAAGAACGGTGGGGGCCCTCTGTTCAGCGTGGCCGCAAGGACGCTAGCGTGGTGGCACCTTTGTACACGCGGGAGCTCGGAGCACCGGGCTGAGAGGGCGCTGACCTCCGTACGAGACGTACGGAAACGGCTGCGTCGACCGCCGAACCTGTTACCGGGTAATGCCGGCGTAGGGAGTAGGTCACGATGACCGTTCAGGACGCACGCACGCCTGCCTCGAACCAGAACGACGACGAGGCCGGGAAGTCCATCGGATGGCACAAGGGGTACATCGAGGGCTCACGCCCCGACCTCCGTGTGCCGGTCCGCAAGGTGCACCTCACCAACGGCAAGGACGTGACGCTGTACGACACGTCAGGGCCGTACACCGATCCGCATGTCGAGACGGACGTACGCCGCGGCCTGCCGCCGCTGCGCGAGAACTGGATCATCGGGCGGGGTGACACCGAGGAGTACGCCGGCCGTCCGGTTCGCCCCGAGGATGACGGGGTCAAGCACACCTCGCCGCGCGGGGGCCTGCGGAACCTCGACGCCGTCTTCCCCGGCCGGCCGCGCCAGCCGCGCCGTGGCCGCGACGGCCAGGCGGTGACGCAGCTCGCGTACGCGCGCCGCGGCGAGATCACCCCGGAGATGGAGTACGTCGCGCTCCGCGAGAACGTCTCCCCCGAGGTGGTGCGCGAGGAGATCGCGGCCGGCCGCGCCGTACTCCCGGCCAATGTGAACCACCCGGAGATCGAGCCGATGATCATCGGCAAGCGGTTCCTGGTGAAGGTCAACGCCAACATCGGCAACTCCGCCGTCACCTCCTCCATCGAGGAGGAGGTGGAGAAGATGACGTGGGCGACCCGCTGGGGCGCCGACACGGTCATGGACCTTTCCACCGGCCGCAACATCCACACCACCCGTGAGTGGGTGCTGCGCAACTCTCCCGTGCCGATCGGCACCGTGCCGCTCTACCAGGCGCTGGAGAAGGTCGACGGCAAGGCCGAGGAGCTGACCTGGGAGATCTACAAGGACACGGTCATCGAACAGGCCGAGCAGGGCGTCGACTACATGACGGTCCACGCGGGCGTGCTGCTGCGGTACGTGCCGCTGACCGCGCGTCGCAAGACCGGCATCGTCTCGCGCGGCGGCTCGATCATGGCCGCGTGGTGCCTGGCGCACCACAAGGAGTCGTTCCTGTACGAGAACTTCGAGGAGCTCTGCGAGATCCTCGCCGCGTACGACGTGACGTACTCCCTGGGTGACGGTCTGCGCCCCGGCTCCATCGCGGACGCCAACGACGAGGCGCAGTTCGCGGAGCTGCGCACGCTCGGTGAGCTGAACCGGATCGCCAAGCGGCACAACGTCCAGACGATGATCGAAGGCCCGGGCCACGTCCCGATGCACAAGATCAAGGAGAACATCGACCTGCAGCAGGAGATCTGCGAGGAGGCGCCGTTCTACACGCTCGGCCCGCTGACCACGGATGTGGCCCCGGCCTATGACCACATCACCTCCGGTATCGGCGCCGCGATGATCGCGTGGTGGGGCACCGCCATGCTCTGTTACGTCACGCCCAAGGAACACCTCGGCCTGCCCAACAAGGACGATGTGAAGACCGGCGTCATCACCTACAAGATCGCCGCGCACGCGGCCGACCTGGCCAAGGGGCACCCCGGGGCACAGGAGTGGGACGACGCGCTGTCGGACGCCCGGTTCGAATTCCGGTGGGAGGACCAGTTCAACCTGGCCCTCGACCCGGACACCGCCCGGGAGTACCACGATGAGACGCTGCCTGCCGAACCGGCCAAGACCGCGCACTTCTGCTCCATGTGCGGTCCGAAGTTCTGCTCGATGAAGATCAGCAGGAGCATCACGGAGCAGTTCGGCGGCGACCAGCCGGCGGGCACGGACTCGGAGATCGCGGAAGGGATGCTCCAGAAGTCCAAGGAGTTCGCGGCGTCCGGCAACAGGGTGTACCTCCCGATGGCCGACTGATCCGATCGGGCGCGTCGGCTGCGGTACTCCGCGTGAACGGATGTTTCACGTGAAACACCGACAGCCGACCGCGCCCCACGGCGCGTCGGTATGCCGGTGCGCCGGGAGATCAGTCCGGCTGGTGACCCGGTCCGCCGAAGTCCGGACTGGTGAAGTCGGGGCTGGTGAACGTGGGGCGGGCGGCTGCGCCGCCCTCGCTCGGGCTGGAGAAGTCCGGGCCGCTGTAACCGACCTTCGGCATCCGTCCGACCGGGCGCGGAGGAGCCCCGGAGGCAGGATCGGCACTGGGATCGGCCAGGGCGTCACGCAGGAAGGGCATGATGCCCCGTTCCAGGAGGGCGTGGCGCCACGCCTCTCTCGCCCGGGCGATCTCGTCGGGAAGCTCGCCGCCCGGTTCGTCGGCGGACACCTGGGTGGAGCTGTTGCGTAGCGCCGTGATGAGCAGGCCGATCGCGGCGACCAGGATGCCCAGGGCCGTGACCGCGGCGAAGAACCAGCCCGCGGCGAGCAGCGGATCCGCGAAGGACGGCGCCGGATCGAGCACTTTGAGCAGATATCCGACGAGCAGGAAGATGACCGCTGCGGTGCCGGCCAGCACGGGCGCCAGTACGGTCACCACGACCCCGAGACCGGCACCCGGGCCGGTCGCCGTTCCGTCATCGGAAGCGGACAGTACGGAATCGATGGCGGACAGACGCGAGGGCGTACGCGACTCCTCGCGCACCTGTACGAAGTGGTCGTACTCGGTGGCGGCGGCAGCGGTGATGATCGCCGTCGCGTTCAGTGCCATGGTGCGCAGTTGCTCGGCGTTGAGCCGCTGTCCGATCCCGGCGAGTTCCGGACGTTCGTGCGCATTGCGCAGTGCGTCGTCGAGGAGGCGCTCGTATTCGGAACGGTCCTCGGTCAGCAGGTGCGGAGCGCTTTTCATGTGCATCCCCCGATACTCCGTAGGGCCTGTTTGCCCGCGTGGAACGGGCAGTTGGGCGGAAACGGAGGAGAGCCTGCTACGGATAAGCCGATGGTAGAGCCGTTACGGCGGGGGGTGACAGAGGATTTCCGGAAATCGCCTGGCCCGGCTGCGCTGCGTGACGTCTCAGCCGCGCAAGGGGAGTTGGACGACCAGCAGCTTTCCGGCCATGGTGACACCGCCGTCCATGGCGATGGCGAGCCCGTCCGCGTACACATGCGGCCCTTCGACCGACGGGCCGGTGCCGTCCTCGCCGTCCTCCGAGCCGACCTCGCCCAGCAGGTAGGGGATCGGGCTGTGGCCGTGCACGACGCGCTGCCCGCCGTAGGCCGCCAGCAGCTCCCGCACGGCCGTGGGGCCGCCCTCGTCCCGGAAGGCGAAGCGCTTGGTGAGCTTGCGGAACAGGTCCCAGCACTCGTCGGCGTCGTTGCGGGTCAGGATCTCGTGGACGGTGTCGTTGACGTCCTCGATGGTGGAGCCGTACTCCAGGTAGGCGGTGGTGTCGGAGTGCAGCAGCAGGTGCCCGTCCTCCTCGACGACCGCGTCCAGCCGGGACATCCACTGGAGGTGGACGTCCTGGAGACGGTCCATGTCGCTCTTCTGGCCGCCGTTGAGCAGCCAGGCCGCCTGGAACGTGGCGGTGCCGGCACCGGAGTTCACCGGTGTGTCGCCGAACCGCTTGGCGCCGAACAGCAGCAGCTCGTGGTTGCCCATGAGGGCCTTGCAGTAGCCGCCCGCCGCCGCGGCCTCGGCGGAGAGCCGCATGACGAGGTCGATGACGCCGATTCCGTCCGGACCCCGGTCGGTGAAGTCGCCGAGGAACCACAGCCGGGCGTTGCCCGCGGCCCAGTGGCCATCGCCGTCGATCAGACCCTGCTGGTGCAGGGCGGCGAGGAGCTCGTCGAGATACCCGTGGACGTCGCCGACCACGTACAGCGGACCTGGGCCGCTCTCGGCGGCGGGCGCGGGGGCGGCCACCGGAGCCGTCTCCGGGTCCATGGACACCTGCACGGTGTCACCACGGTTGATCACCGGAAGGTCCCGCTCGGTGGGCGTGTACCCCTCCGGGAACTCGCCCTCGGGAAAAGCCTGGCCCGGGGGTGTGGCGTCACCCTGCACCGGCACCTGGGCGTACGGCGGTACGCGGAAGTCGCGCAACGTCGCCGTCCGCACCACGGGTCCTTGACCGGCCCCCTGAGTCATCGACCCCTCCACCACCGTCGCGACGCCCTACACCTGGCGGACCGGCCTGGTCGGGGCGGCCCGCGGTGTCGTCCGCCCATCATAGGAATGAGGCCCCAGCTGTGTGACGCACCAGGGGTGGTGAATCCGGGTGTGGTCCCGGGTTCACCGGTTGTTTTGCCCCAATTGGCAATGTCTGCCCCTGGTCGTCACCCCGGGCTGTTGTCGGTTCATTCCTGGGAGGGTGACCTGGGAGGGCTGACGGTGGTGCGTGTGGAGCGCCGCTGGGAGGACGTCCGGACGATGAGCTCGGTCGGTATGACCTGTTCGACCGGCCGGTCGCCGTCGACGCCCTCGATCGCGTCGATGAGCAACTGGACGACCGCGGTGCCGATCCGGCGCGGCTGGAGGGAGAGCGTCGTGACGGGCGGCTCGGTGGCGGCGTACACCGTCGACTCGCTGCAGCAGACCAGCAACAGGTCGTCCGGGACGCGCAGCCCGTACCGCCGGGCCGCCGCGAGCAGGTCGGTGCCGTTGGGGTCGAAGAGACCGTAGACGGCGTCGGGGCGGTCCGGGCGGGCCAGCAGCCGGTCGGCGGCGACGGCCCCGGCGCACGGGTCATGGGCCGGGTACGCCTCGTAGACCGGGTCCTGTCCGACACGCTCGCACCAGGTGAGGTACGCGGTGGTGGACAGGCGGGTGTACGTATCGGTGCTGGTGCCGGTGAGCAGGCCGATCCGGCGGGCGCCGGCGGCGGCGAGATGGTCGAGCAGATCGAGAACGGCGGCTTCGTGGTCGTTGTCGACCCAGGCGGTGACCGGGAGGGTGCCGGCGGGGCGGCCGTCGGAGACGACGGGCAGGCCCTGGCGGACGAGCTCGGTGACGACCGGATCGTGGTCGGAGGGGTCGATGACGACGGTGCCGTCGAGGGCGACGTTGGACCAGACGTCATGGCGTGAGGTGGCGGGCAGGATGACCAGGGCGTAGCCGCGGGCGAGCGCGGCGGAGGTGGCGGCCCTGGCCATCTCGGCGAAGTACGGGAATTCGGTGAAGGTGAAAGGTTCATCCCCGTAGGTCGTCACGGTCAGGCCGATGAGGCCGGACTTGCCGGTACGGAGCGTGCGGGCCGCGGCGGACGGGCGGTAGCCCAGCCGGTCGGCGACCTCGCGGACATGGCGGCGGGTGGCGTCCGGGAGCCGGCCCTTGCCGTTGAGCGCGTCGGAGACAGTCGTGATGGATACCCCGGCTGCGGCGGCCACGTCCCGGATGCCCGCTCGACCTTGCCGGCTTCCCCGGGTCTGTGCCCGGCTCACCTGGTGCTTCCCTGCTGCTGTCATGGCGAGCCGATAGTAGGGCGAGGGCGGACGGTTGGGCCGGTCGCATATGCAGCCGTTGACAGGCACGTTTCTGCATGGTCGCCACCCCCGAACAGCCTTGCAAACACAGGTAGTTGGGGGTTTGCGCACAGGGGCGCGTCTCGTCGGTACGCACGGTCCCGGCATATGTCGGACATCTCGGCGAGGTCTCAACTCACCACTACGGGGGACGCGCGCCACGGCGTGAGCCACCGGCGCGCGCCACCCCGGCGAGCGCTCCCCCTTCCGTTTCGCGCCCTCGTCCAGCCATTCCCCGCACCCGGTCTCGTCGCCTCGTCGGGCTCGTCGGGCTTGCCGGTGAGTCCGGTCCGGGCGCCCGGGCGCCGGGCGTCGCTCGGGATGCGCGTTTCAATGGTTATCCCCAGGCCATTCGCACGGCGGCGCAATCCTCATAGGGTGAGGAGTATTGGCGGTACGGAAGGTCGAGGAGGACCACAGTGAGCGAGACGAGCGGGGCGGGCGGCACGGGTGGCGGCGCGAGCGGCGCGGGTCCGAGGCTGCGCGCCGTACTGGACACCATTCCCACCTACAAGCCGGGAAAGCCCGCCGCGAGCGCCGGGGCGGGTGGCCCGGTCGCGTACAAGCTGTCCTCCAATGAGAACCCGTACCCGCCGCTGCCGGGCGTGATGGACACGGTGCTGGCCGCCGCCGGAGCCTTCAACCGGTACCCGGACATGGCGTGCACCGGCCTGATGGCCGAGATCTCCGAGCGCTTCGGCGTGCCCATGTCCCACCTGGCCACCGGGACCGGCTCGGTGGGCGTCGCGCAGCAGCTGCTCCAGGCCACCTCCGGCCCCGGTGACGAGGTGATCTACGCCTGGCGGTCGTTCGAGGCGTACCCGATCATCACGCGGATCAGCGGGGCGACCTCCGTGCAGGTCCCGCTCACCTCGGGTGAGGTGCACGATCTGGACGCGATGGCCGACGCGATCACGGACCGCACCCGGCTGATCTTCGTCTGCAACCCGAACAACCCGACCGGCACGGTGGTGCGGCGGGCCGAGCTGGAGCGGTTCCTGGACCGGGTGCCGTCGGATGTGCTGGTGGTGCTGGACGAGGCGTACCGGGAGTTCATCCGCGACGCCGAGGTGCCGGACGGCGTCGAGATCTACCGCGAGCGGCCGAACGTGGCCGTCCTGCGGACGTTCTCCAAGGCGTATGGGCTGGCGGGCCTGCGGGTGGGGTTCGCCATAGCCCATGAGCCGGTGGCCGCCGCCCTGCGCAAGACCGCGGTTCCCTTCGGCGTCACCCAGCTGGCACAGGACGCGGCGGTGGCCTCGCTGCGCGCCGAGGACGAACTGCTGGGGCGCGTGGGCTCGTTGGTGTGCGAGCGCACCCGGGTGTACGAGGGGCTGGTGGCCCAGGGCTGGACGGTGCCCGAGACGCAGGCGAACTTCGTCTGGCTGCGGCTGGGTGAGTCGACCGTGAGTTTCGCGGCGGCCTGTGAGGAGGCGGGTGTGGTCGTGCGGCCGTTCCCCGGCGAGGGTGTGCGGGTGACGATCGGCGAGACGGAGGGGAACGACATCTTCCTGCGGGTGGCGGAGTCGTTCCGCAAGGAGAGGTTCTAGCGCTCCGCCGAGGGGTCTAGTCGGTCACGGACTCGACGCGGATCGGGTCGCCGTCGCGGACGGTGGCGAGGACGCGCGGGTCCCCGTCGAGCCGGCCGAGGATGTTGCAGGGGCTCGCGAGGCGGGACTCTTCGCCGCGTGAGATGGGGGTGGGGCCGTACGGGAGGGCCAGCGCGTCGCCCTCGGTCCAGAAGGCGACGGTGCCCGGGTCCACGACCTGGCGGGCGCCGGCCTCGAGGGCGGTGGAGACCGGCGTGTCGAAGTAGACCTCTTCGCCCCACGTCCGGGCGGTGGAAGTGATCGGGAGAACCCCCGCGAGCGCCTTGCTCGTGGGGGTTTCCTCAATGGTCGCGGTGGTGTGGCCGGCGGGCCAGGAGATACGAATCTTCACCCGCCGAATTCAACAAGATGTTGAAGCTGCGAGGAAGAGGTACCCCCGGGTGGAAGTACGGATTTCGTGTGAGTCATAATTGCTTGTGATTGTGAACGCATTCACAAGCGCGCCGGGTTCCTCCCAAGATCAACCGGATTCGGCGGGCGGTGAGGGCGCACGGACGCGGATGTAGGCCGTAAGGAGAAGATGTCGTGGACCTGGCTCTGGCGCCAGAGACGCTGGCGCGGTGGCAGTTCGGTATCACTACCGTCTACCACTTCCTCTTCGTCCCCTTGACGATCTCCCTCGCCGCTCTCACCGCCGGTCTCCAGACCGCGTGGGTGAGGACGGAGAAGGAGAAGTACCTCAGGGCGACGAAGTTCTGGGGAAAGCTGTTCCTGATCAACATCGCGATGGGTGTGGTCACCGGCATCGTGCAGGAGTTCCAGTTCGGCATGAACTGGTCCGACTACTCGCGGTTCGTCGGTGACGTCTTCGGCGCGCCGCTCGCCTTCGAGGCGCTGATCGCGTTCTTCTTCGAATCGACCTTCATCGGGCTGTGGATCTTCGGCTGGGACAAGCTGCCGAAGAAGATCCACCTCGCCTGTATATGGATGGTCTCGATCGGCACGATCCTGTCCGCGTACTTCATCCTGGCGGCCAACTCCTGGATGCAGCACCCCGTCGGCTACAAGATCAATGCCGCTACCGGGCGGGCCGAGCTCACCGACTTCTGGGCGGTGCTCAGCCAGAACACCGCCGTCACCCAGGTGTTCCACACCATGTCCGCGGCCTTCCTCACGGGCGGCGCGTTCATGGTCGGCATCGCCGCCTTCCACCTGGCGCGCGGGAAGCACATCCCCGTCATGAGGACCTCGCTGCGCCTGGGCCTGGTGACCCTCGTGGCCGGCGGGATGTTCACCGCGATCAGCGGGGACTTCCTCGGCAAGGTCATGTACGAGCAGCAGCCGATGAAGATGGCCGCGGCCGAGGCGCTCTGGGACGGCGAGGCCCCGGCGCCCTTCTCGGTCTTCGCGTACGGCGACGTCGACAAGGGCCACAACAAGGTCGCCATCGAGGTCCCCGGCCTGCTGTCCTTCCTCGCGCACAGCGACTTCGAGTCGTACGTGCCCGGGATCAACGACACCAACGAGGCCATGCAGGAGAAGTACGGCCCCGGTGACTACCGGCCGAACATCCCCGTCGCCTACTGGGGCTTCCGCTGGATGATCGGCTTCGGCATGGCGTCCTTCTCGCTCGGCCTGCTCGGGCTGTGGCTGACCCGCAAGAGGTTCCTGCTGCCGGAACGGCTGCGGACGGGCGACGACGAGGTGCCGAACCTGGTGCTCTTCCGCACGCCCCTGGGCCCCAAGCTGACACGGCTGTACTGGCTCGTGGCCCTGTGGACCCTCGGTTTCCCGCTCATCGCCAACTCCTGGGGCTGGATCTTCACCGAGATGGGCCGCCAGCCCTGGGTGGTGTACGGCGTGCTGCGCACCCGTGACGCCGTCTCCCCCGGCGTCTCCCAGGCCGAGGTGCTCATATCGATGATCGTGTTCACCGCGCTGTACGCGGTGCTCGCCGTCGTCGAGGTCAAGCTGCTCGTGAAGTACGTCAAGGCCGGGCCGCCCGAGCTGACCGAGTCCGACCTCAACCCGCCCACCAAGATCGGCGGCCATGACCGGGGCGCGGATCGCGACGCCGACCGGCCGATGGCCTTCTCGTACTGATGGCCCCGCACACAAGGACTGGGAGCTGAGGCATGGAACTCCACGACGTCTGGTTCGTCGTCATCGCCGTCCTGTGGACGGGCTACTTCTTCCTGGAGGGGTTCGACTTCGGGGTCGGTGTCCTCACCAAGCTGCTCGCCCGCAACCGGGTCGAGAAGCGGGTGCTGATCAACACCATCGGACCCGTCTGGGACGGCAACGAGGTGTGGCTGCTGACGGCCGCCGGCGCCACGTTCGCCGCCTTCCCGGACTGGTACGCCACGCTCTTCTCCGGCTTCTACCTGCCCCTGCTGCTCATCCTGGTCTGCCTGATCGTGCGCGGTGTCGCGTTCGAGTACCGGGCGAAGAGGCCGGAGGAGCGCTGGCAGCACAACTGGGAGCAGGCGATCTTCTGGACCTCGCTGATCCCCGCCTTCCTGTGGGGCGTGGCCTTCGGCAACATCGTGCGGGGCGTGAAGATCGACGCCACGAAGGAGTACGTGGGCACGCTGCTGGATCTGTTCAACCCGTACGCCCTGCTGGGCGGCCTGGTCACGCTGACGCTGTTCACCTTCCACGGCACGGTGTTCACCGCGCTGAAGACGGTCGGCGACATCCGGGTACGCGCCCGGAAGCTGGCGTTCGCGCTGGGCCTGGTCACCTCTGTGGCCGCGCTCGCGTTCCTGGGCTGGACACAGGTCTCCCGTGGTGACGGGACGAGCCTGGTGTCGATGGTCATCGCCGTGGTGGCGCTCGTCGTGGCCATCGTGATGATCAAGGCGGGGCGTGAAGGTTGGTCGTTCGCGCTGTCGGGTGTCACCATCGCCGCCGCGGTGGCGATGCTCTTCCTGACGCTTTTCCCGAACGTCATGCCGTCCTCGCTCAACCCGGACTGGAGTCTGACGGTCACCAACGCGGCTTCCAGCCCGTACACGCTCAAGATCATGACCTGGTGTGCGGCCATCGCCACGCCGCTGGTGCTGCTGTACCAGAGCTGGACGTACTGGGTGTTCCGCAAGCGGATCGGTACGCAGCACATCGCCGACGCCCACTAACCGCGCACCGGCCACGTTGTAGGGGATGTTTCACGTGAAACCGATCGACCCGCGTCTGCTCCGGTACGCCCGGGCCACTCGTCTCTTCCTGGCGGCGGTGGTCGCGCTCGGCCTGCTCGGGGCGGCGCTGGTCGTCGCTCAGGCGATGCTCATCGCCGAGGTGGTGGCCGAGGCGTTCCAGCGGGAGCTGGAGGTTTCCGAGCTGGGGACGCCCCTGGTGCTGCTTGCGGCGGTCGCGGTGGGGCGCGGGTTCGTGTCATGGCTGACGGAGCTCGCCGCCCACCGGGCGAGCGCCGCGGTCAAGTCCGAGCTGCGGGGGCGGCTGCTGGAGCGTGCCGTCGGGCTCGGTCCGGGGTGGCTGAGCCGGCAGCGGGTCGGTTCCCTGGTGGCGCTCGCGACACGCGGTGTGGACGCGCTCGACGACTACTTCGCGCGGTATCTGCCGCAACTCGGGCTGGCCGTGGTGGTGCCGGTGGCGGTGCTGGCGCGGATCGTCACCGAGGACTGGGTGTCGGCGGCCATCATCGTGGTGACGCTGCCGCTGATCCCCCTCTTCATGGTGCTCATCGGCTGGGCCACACAGGCCCGGATGGACCGGCAGTGGAAGCTGCTGTCCCGGCTGTCGGGGCACTTCCTCGACGTGGTGGCGGGTCTGCCGACGCTGAAGGTCTTCGGACGGGCCAAGGCACAGGCCGAGTCGATCCGGGCGATCACCTCCGAGTACCGGCAGGCGACGCTACGGACGCTGCGGATCGCGTTCCTGTCGTCGTTCGCCCTGGAGCTGCTCTCGACACTGTCCGTGGCGCTGGTGGCCGTCGGCGTCGGAATGCGGTTGGTCCATGGGGACCTCGATCTGTACACCGGGCTCGTGATCCTGATCCTCGCGCCCGAGGCGTATCTGCCGATCCGCCAAGTGGGCGCGCAGTACCACGCGGCGGCCGAGGGGCTGTCGGCGGCGGAGGAGATCTTCGAGGTGCTGGAGACCCCGGTGCGCCCGGGTGGCACGGGAGCGGTCCCGGACGCGCCGGGCCGGCCCGCCTCCCCGCGCCTCGAACTGGACGCGGTCACGGTACGGCACCCGGGGCGCGCCGAGCCGGCGCTGGACGCGGCGTCCCTGGCCGTCGAGGTGGGAGAGACGGTTGCCCTGGTCGGGCCCAGCGGGGTCGGCAAGTCGACGCTGCTCGACGTGGTGCTGGGTTTCGCGAAGCCCGTGGACGACGGCGGCTCGGTACGGGTCGGGGGCGTCGACCTCACGTCGCTGGACCTCCAGTGGTGGCGCCGGCAGGTGGCATGGGTGCCGCAGCGGCCGTACCTGTTCGCCGGGACCATTGCCGAGAACGTGCGCCTCGCCCGGCCCGATGCGGACGACGACGCGGTGACACGGGCGCTGCGGGACGCGGGCGCGGCCGGCTTCGTGGACGCGCTGCCGGAGGGCGCCGGGACGGCGATCGGCGAGGACGGCGCCGGTCTGTCGGCAGGCCAACGGCAACGGCTCGCCCTGGCGCGCGCGTTTCTCGCCGACCGGCCCGTCCTGCTGCTCGACGAGCCGACGGCGGCGCTCGATGGTGAGACCGAGGCGGGCGTGGTGTCCGCGGTGCGGCGCCTGGCCGAGGGGCGCACGGTCCTGCTGGTCGTCCACCGCCCGGCGCTGCTGGCGGTCGCGGACCGGGTGGTCGCGCTACGGGGTGCGGTCGTGGACGGGGCGGTCACGGCGGACGCCGACGCCGACGCCGACGCCGACGCCGACGTCAGCGCCGACGCGGGCGCGGGGCCGGGGGCGCCGCGCGGGGTGGACGCGCTCGATGCGGCGTTCGAGCTGGTCGGCGGGGGGCGACGGGGGATGCCGGAGGGTGTCCGGTCGGAGGGTTCCGAGGCCGTGGCTTCCCCCCGGAACCCCGGGGCCGGGACGGACGGTGCCGGTACGGGGGCCGGCGGGCCCACGCCCCCGGCCTCGGTGGCGTCACGTCGTGAGGGGGACGGTATGGGTGCGGCGGACCCGGTCGCCTCTCCCGGCCGGGGGAAGACGGC
The DNA here is from genome assembly GCF_040612535.1 of Streptomyces sp. NPDC006368. Lineage (NCBI taxonomy): Bacteria > Bacillati > Actinomycetota > Actinomycetes > Kitasatosporales > Streptomycetaceae > Streptomyces > Streptomyces sp. NPDC006368. The sequence continues at coordinate 88,387 of NZ_JBEXQK010000015.1, read as the reverse complement.
CGGTGGGGCGGGCCGGGGTGCCTCCCGTCGCGAAGAAGACGCGGCTCGTGGGGTGTTTCGGCGGGTGCGGGGGATGGTGGGGGAGTGGCGGGGGCGGTTGTGGGTCGCTCTCGGCCTGGGGAGTCTCGCCCTCGGGTCGGCCGTGGGGCTCATGGCCGTCTCCGGGTGGCTCATCTCGCGGGCGTCCGAGCAGCCTCCCGTGCTGTACCTGATGGTGGCCGTGACGGCGACCCGGGCGTTCGGGATCGGGCGGGCCGTGTTCCGGTATGCCGAGCGGCTGGTGTCGCACGACACGGTGCTGCGGATGCTCGCCGAGCTGCGCGTGGCCGTGTACCGCAGGCTGGAGCGGATCGCGCCGGCCGGGCTGCGTACGGCGCGCCGCGGCGATCTGCTCTCCCGGCTGGTCTCGGACGTGGACGCCCTCCAGGACTACTGGCTCCGGTGGCTGCTGCCCGCCGGGACCGCGGCGGTCGTCGGCGCCGGTGCCGTCGGGTTCACGGGGTGGCTGCTGCCCGGGGCCGGTGCCGTCCTCGCGGTGGGCCTGCTCGTCGCCGGGGTCGCCGTTCCGCTGGTGAGCGGCGCCACCTCCCGCCGCGCGGAGCAACGGCTCGCCCCCGCGCGCGGCGTCCTGGCCACCCGGGTCGTCGACCTGCTGCGCGGCTGCGCCGAACTGACGGTGGCCGGAGCCCTCAAGGCCCGCACGGACCGGGCACGCGAGGCGGACACCGTGCTGACCCGGATCGCCGGGCGGCAGGCCACCGCGACCGCCCTCGGAGGCGGCCTCTCCGCCCTGGTCACCGGCCTGACCGTCGCCGCGGCCGCGCTGGTGGGCGTACAGGCGGTACGGGACGGCCGGCTCGACGGCGTATCGCTGGCAGTCGTCGTCCTCACCCCGCTCGCCGCGTTCGAGGCGGTCGCCGGGCTTCCCCTGGCCGTCCAGTACCGCCAGCGCGTACGGCGCGGCGCGGAGCGGGTGTACGAGGTGCTCGACGCCCCCGTCCCCGTACACGAGCCGCAGCGCCCGGCGACGCCGCCGTCCGCGCCCTTCCCGCTGGAGGTGTCCGGGCTCACCGCCCGGTACGCCGGGCAGGAGCGCGACGCCCTCGCGGACTTCGCCCTGCGGCTGGAGCCCGGCCGGCGGGTCGCCGTCGTCGGCGCGTCCGGCTCCGGCAAGACGACCCTCGCTCAGGTGCTGCTGCGGTTCCTGGACGCCCGTGCGGGCACGTACCGGCTCGGCGGGGTGGACGCGACCGCGCTGGACGGTGACGACGTCCGCCGCTTCGTCGGCCTGTGCGCCCAGGACGCGCACACCTTCGACAGCTCCATCCGGGAGAACCTGCGCCTGGCCCGCCCCGCCGCGAGCGACGACGACCTGCGCCGCGCCCTGGGCCGGGCCCGGCTGCTGGAGTGGGCCGACGCCCTGCCCGCGGGCCTGGACACCCTCGTGGGCGAGCACGGCGCCCAGCTCTCCGGCGGCCAGCGCCAGCGCCTCGCGCTCGCCCGCGCGCTCCTCGCCGACTTCCCCGTCCTCGTCCTCGACGAGCCCGCCGAGCACCTGGACCTGGCCACGGCCGACGCGCTCGCCGACGATCTGCTCCAGGTCACCGAGGGGCGCACCACCGTGCTCATCACCCACCGCCTGCGCGGCCTCGACGCGGTCGACGAGATCGTCGTCCTGGAGGACGGCCGGACCGTACAACGCGGCCCGTACGCCGAGCTGGCGGCAGAGGAGGGGCCGCTGCGCCGCATGCTGCAGCGGGAGCGGGACGCCGACGCCCTCCAACACGCCACGCAGGTCACCCAGGTCACGCGCGGCGGGCCTGGCAGGCATGGCTGAGACGGCTGACTTTCCCTGACAAACAGGACTTATTACGCTCAAGGGCATGACCGATCCCGTCGAGGCCGCGGCACAGGCGGCGCACGGCCTGCGGGGCAGCCTGTCGACCGGGCTCACCGCCCGCGTCCCGCGACTGCTGGAGGCGATGCGGTCCGTCGGCACCGGCCTGGAGCTCGACGCCACCCTGGACCGGATCTGCCGGACAGCCGCCGAACTCGCCGACGCCCGTTATGCCGCCATCGGCGTCGTCGACGAGAACGGCAAGGGCCTGTCCGCCTTCGTGACGTACGGCGTCGCACCCGAGCTGGAGCAGTCGATCGGCCGCCGCCCCGACGGCCACGCCGGGCTGCTCGGCGCGCTCATCCACGACCCCCGGCCGATGCGGCTCGCCGATCTGACCGCCGACCCGCGCGCGGCCGGCTTTCCCGCCGGACATCCACCGATGCGGACGTTCCTCGGGGTACCGATCCGCGTCCAGGGGGAGATCTTCGGCAATCTGTACCTGGCGGAGAAGCGGGGGAGGGCGGAGGGGCGGGACGGCGGCCAGTTCACCGAATCCGACCTGCACATGGTGCGCGTCCTGGCCGCGGAGGCCGGGATCGCCATCGGCAACGCCCGCCTCTACGAGGCGGCGCGCCAGCGTGAGAAGTGGATCGACGGTTCGGTCGCCGTCACCACCGCCCTGCTGTCGGGCGGCGACGCCGACGACGCGCTGTCGGTCGTCGCCGAACAGGCCCGCCGCCTCGCCGACGCCGCCGCCGGGATCGTCCTGCTGCCCGCCCCCGACGCACAGGGCGGCGGCCTGGAGATCGTGGCGGTCGCCTCGGAGGAGCCGGGCACGGCGATGGGCGTGATCATCCCGTCGGGGAGCCCCGTCGTCGAGCGGCTGCTGAACGGCGAGGCGGTGTTCCTGGCGGACGGGGCGACCGACCTCCGCCTGATCACCAGGCCGGCGCGGGAGTACGGGCCCGGCATGATGCTTCCGCTGCAGAGCGGCGGCCGGGTGCTCGGCGCGCTCGCCACGCCCCGCGCGCCGGGGGCCCGCCCGTTCACCGGGATGGAACGCGCGCTCGCCACGCGGTTCGCGTCGCAGGCCGCGCTCGCCCTGATGATGGCGGAGGCGCAGCGCGACCGCGAACGGCTGGCGGTGTACGAGGACCGCGACCGGATCGCCCGCGACCTGCACGACCTCGTCATCCAGCGGCTGTTCGCGACCGGGATGATGCTGGAGAGCGCCCAGCGCGGGTCGGCCGTGCCGGCCGTCCGGGAGGGTGTGGAGAAGGCCGTGGACGAACTGGACGTCACCATCCAGGAGATCCGTACCGCCGTCTTCGCTCTCCAGCAGGACCCGTCCGAGGCGCCGTCGGGGCTGCGCGCCCGGGTCCTGCGGGAGATCGGCATGGCGGCGGTGCCGCTCGGGTTCACGCCCGCCCACCGGTTCGTCGGGCCGGTCGACACGGTGGTCGGCGAGCCGACCGGCAAGAACCTCGTCGCGGCGCTGCGCGAGGCGCTGTCCAACGCCTTCCGGCACGCGGGGGCGCACCGGATCGAGGTCGTGGTGGACGCCACCGTGTCCCTCGGTGACGGCACCGACGGTGTACGGCTGACGGTCGCCGACGACGGAGTGGGCGTCCCGGAGGGAGGGCGGCGCAGCGGTCTGCGCAACCTGGCGCGGCGGGCGGAGTCGCTGGGCGGGTCGAGCCGCCTGGAGCCGGGGATCGGCAGGGGCGGGGGCGGTACGACGGTGGTATGGGAGGCGCCGCTGTAGCGCACGCGGGGGCGCCGGGCACGGTGAAGTAGGCCGGGTGGTGTACGGGCGTAGGCCGGTCGGCGGTAGGGAAGCGCCTGGGTGCGCGGGAACAGGCGGGCGCGGCGGCACCATCCCAGCATGGCTCTCCGTCCCGGCATGGCCCGTCCACGCGACCGTCGGCTGCTGCTCGTGCCGACGGTGGCCGCGCTGCTCGTCCTGACGCTCCCCCACCCCGGCCGTGCGGCCGGCCGCGACCGGCCCGACGGCCCTGTGGGCGCCGGCGCCGAGGTGGCGCGGCTGTACGAGGAGGCGGGCCGGGCCACCGAGGCGTACGAGCGGGGGCGCAGCGCCGCCGCCGCGCAGCGCGCCACCGCCCTGCGGCTCCAGGTGGAGCTGGGCGAGAAGCGGCGCGAGGTCGCCGCGCTGTACGACCGGGTGGGCGAGGTGGCGCGGGTGCAGTACCGCACCGGCGGCTCGCTGGAGCTGACCGCGCGGCTGCTGATGGCCGACGACCCGAACGAGGTGATGGCCGCGCAGCGGCTCGCCGGGCAGGCGGCCAAGGCCGTGAACCGGCTGATGGAGCACGCCCGTACCGCTGAGCAGCGCCTCACGGTCGCGGAGGAGAACGCGCGCGGGGCCTGGCACGCCCTGCACGTACGCACCTCGCGGCTGGCCGCGATCAAGCGGAGTCTCGAGGCGCGGTTGCGGCGCGCTCAGGAGCGGCTGCACTCCGAGGCGCAGCGGAGTGTGTCGGCGGGGCGGTGCCGGGGGGCGGTGCGGCTGCGGCAGCCGGACGGACCGTCGGATGGGGCGGCGGGTGAGCCGGGCGGTGACGGGGCGGCGGTGGGGCGTCGCGCGTGGGTGGCACCGGTCGAGGAGTACCGGCTGTCCGCCCGGTTCCACAGCGCGGGTGAGCGCTGGGCCCGCCGGCACACCGGGCAGGACTTCGCGGTGGACCTCGGTACGCCGGTGCGGTCGATCGGCGCGGGGCGGGTGCAGTCGGTGTCCTGCGGCGGCGCGTTCGGAATCGAGGTGATCGTCCGGCACGGGAACGGGTGGTACTCGCAGTACGCGCACCTCGCCGCACCCGCCGTCGACAAGGGCGAGCGGGTGCGGACCGGCCAGTGGATCGGTCAGGCGGGCACCACGGGCAACTCCACGGGACCCCACCTGCACTTCGAGGTGCGGCTCACCCCGTACCTGGGCTCGGGCGTGGACCCGGTGCCCTGGCTGCGCGAGCACGGGGTGCGGCTGCACGGGTGAGCCGGGCTCGGTTGGGGCGGATGGAGGCCCCCGGACATGCGGAGGCCACCGGATCGGGGGCCGGTGGACTCACGCGGGGGCCGGTGGCCCGGTCGGCCCCTGACCTGCGGCCCGGTCGCCTGAGCGTTTCGGCCGACGCCTCAGAGGCCGGCCAGGATGTCCTCGATGATGACGGCGACGCCGTCCTCGTTGTTGGCGACGGTGCGGCCCGAGGCCGCCGCGATGACGTCCGGGTGGGCGTTGCCCATCGCGTACGAACGGCCGGCCCACGTCAGCATCTCGATGTCGTTGGGCATGTCCCCGAAGGCGACCACCTCGTCGGCGGATATGCCGCGCTCGGCGCAGCACAGGGCGAGCGTGCTGGCCTTGGAGACGCCCAGGCCGCTCACCTCCAGCAGGGCGGTGGCGCTGGAGCGGGTGATGGCGGCGCGGTCACCGGCCGCCGTGCGGGCCAGGGCGAGGAAGCCGTCCGGGGTGAGCTCCGCGTGGTGGGCGAGCATCTTGAGGATGGGCGCCCCGGTGCCGGGCTCGTCCTCGTGCAGCAGTTTCTCGACGGGGGCGACGGTGGCGCCGGTGTCGATGAAGAAGGGCGTGTACTCGGGTTCGTGGTGGAAGCCGGTGGTGAGTTCGACCGCGAAGGACGTGCCGGGCGCCTCTCGGCGCAGGGCCCGTACGACGTGAAGGGCGGCCTCCCGCTCCAGCGGGCGGACCTCCAGCAGTTCGCCGCCGGCGTGCAGGTCGACGACGGCGGCGCCGTTGGCGCAGATCGCGAGGCCGTGTCCGTGGACGTGGTCGGCGACGACGTTCATCCAGCGGGCCTGGCGGCCGGTGACGAAGAAGACCTCGATGCCGGCCTCCTCGGCGGCGGCGAGCGCGGCGACCGTCCGGTCGGAGACCGATTTGTCGTCGCGCAGGAGAGTGCCGTCCAGGTCGGTGGCGATCAGCCGGGGACGTACCTGTGCCGTCGGCCGCGGTCGGGGAGAGGTCGCTGAGAAGGTCACCCGACCATTGTCCCGTACACCGGTGCACGCCCGTGCGGTCCTGTGCACATGTGAGCCATGAGAACGTCCGGGCGGGAGTGTCAGTGACGGCGCGTAGTGTCGTGGCATGCGTCTGAGTACCGTGATTCTTCCGTTCCGCCGGTGGCGCGAGGGCGGCCGTGACGAGTGGCTGCGGGCCGAGCAGCTCGGTTTCCACACGGCGTACACCTACGACCACCTGTCCTGGCGGGTGCCCTTCCGTGACGGGCCGTGGTTCGGCGCGATCCCGACCTTGACCGCGGCGGCGTCCGCCACGGAGCGGATTCGTCTGGGGACGCTGGTCACCTCGCCGAACTTCCGGCATCCGGTCACGCTCGCCAAGGAGCTGATCTCGCTGGACGACATATCCGGTGGCCGGGTCACGCTGGGTATCGGCGCGGGCGGCGTCGGCTTCGACGCGACGGCGCTGGGACAGGAGGCGTGGACACCGCGGGAGCGGGCCGACCGGTTCGCGGAGTTCGTGCCGCTGCTCGACCGGCTGCTGTCCGAGGACACGGTCTCGCACGAGGGCCGCTTCTACTCGGCGCACGAGGCGCAGAACGTACCGGGGTGCGCGCAGCGGCCTCGGCTGCCGTTCGCCGTGGCCGCGACCGGGCCGCGCGGGCTGAAGCTGGCGGCGCGGCACGGTCAGGCGTGGGTGACGACCGGTGACCCGAAAGTGGCGGAGACGGGGACGCCCGAGGAGTCGCTGGAGGCGCTGCGCGGTCAGCTCGTGAAGCTGGGCAAGGCGTGCGCCGACGCCGGACGGGACGCGGCGGAGCTTCAGAAGGTGCTGCTGACCGGTTTCACGCCGGAGGGCAGCGCGCCGCTGGAGTCGGTCGACGCGTTCGTCGACTTCGCGGGACGCCACCGTGAGCTCGGCTTCACCGAGATCGTGATCCACGCGCCGGTTCCGGGCACGCGGTTCGCCGCCGATCGGGCCGTCTTCGAGCGGATCGCGACCGAGGCGCTCGGGCAGCTCGGTGAGGGCGCCCCGTAGGAGTCGGTCCCGCTGCGGCGCCGTGCCCCGGCCGCCCGCCCGTTGCGCCTGCTCCCCGGCTTGCCGGGCCTCCTGACCGTGAACGGCGGGACGACATCGAAGCGCGGCAGGCCCAGCAGGATGGTCCCGGCCTCGCGAGCCGGTGCTACGCCTTCCGGTACGCGTCCGCGCCGCGCCCCTATGCCGTGTCCGGGAAGCGGAGGTACGCCGGGGGGACGGTGTCGGTGAGCCAGACGCCGTTGGTGGTGACGTGGAAGACGTGGCCGTCGCGGTGCATCTCACCGGCCGCCACGGACAGGACGGCGGGCCGCCCGCGGCGGGCGCCGACGCGGGTCGCGGTGTCCCGGTCCGGGGACAGGTGGACGTGGTGGCGGGCCATGGGCCGCAGCCCCTCCGCGCGGATCGCGGGCAGCGCGCGGGCGACGGTCCCGTGGTAGAGGTACGCCGGCGGGGTCGCCGGGGGCAGGCCGAGGTCGACGTCGACCGTGTGGCCCTGGTTGGCGCGGATCCGGTCGCCGTCGATCGTGAACCGTCGCTTGTCGTTGACGGCCACGATGTGCTCCAGCTCGGCGCGGCTGAGGCGTACGCCGTGCTCGGCCGCCGCGCGCAGCAGGTCGTCGATCGCGACCCAGCCGTGCGGGTCGAGGGTGAGCCCGATCCGCTCGGGCTGGTGGCGCAGATGCTTCGCGAGGTACTTCGACACCTTTACGGTGCGTCTGTCGTCCATGGGCTCAGCGTGTCAGGTATCACAGCCGATCCGCCACAGAAATCGCGGCCGGTAGGTTTGGTCCACAAGGAACTGCGGTTATCCACAGGGTAATTGGCGATTCTGTGGACAACTCCCCTGTATTCTCAGGCGCTTTGGTCAACTCCGGGGGCGCCGCCATGGCGTGCGGCGAGCGCGTCCAACGTCCGTGCCCGTACTTCCCGTTCGGCGGCGGCAGCGATGAACGCCGGCGCGTTCTCCGGGCCGACCAGCTGCTGCACGGCGCGAATTGTCGCGGCGGGCAGTGCCACGGCGCGCGGTTCGTCGTCCCGTACGGACGGCTGTGCCGGGGGATCCGCCGACAGGTGCCGCTGGAGGTGGCGCGGGGCGAACGTCCTCATGGCGCGGGCCAGTTCGGCGTCAACGGTCTGCTGGGCGAGCGGGCGGAGCCGGCGCACCAGCGTCGCCGCCTCCGCCGCGTCCGCGTCCGTCGGAGGGCGGTGCTCCAGATAGCGGGCGAAGACGTGCTCGGTGGTGAACTCCAGGAACCTGTGGGCTATGTGCTCCACCTCCACGCGAAGTTCCCTCAGATGCCCGGCTATTGCCGGCAGCGGCACGCCCGCCGCGTACAACTCGGCGGCGACGGCCAGCTCCTGGGGGCTCGGCACCAGGAACTCGTCCTCGCGGCCGGGGACGCGCTCCAGCACGCCGAGCTCGATCGCCTCCTCCACCGCCCCGTCGTCCGGCGTGCCGCCGAAGGCGGCGTCCAGCTCGGCGCGCGTGATCCGGTCCGCCTCCTCGTCCGTCCACGGGCCGTTCACCTCCGCGACCAGACCGAGCACCCCGCCCAGCCCACGGCCCGCGTCCCACGCCTCCAGCAGCTCCTTGATGGAGGCCAGTGTGTAACCGCGCTCCAGCAGGTCGGCGATCTGCCGCAACCGCGCCAGATGGGCGGCCCCGTACACATTGGACCGGCCGCGCCGCTCCGGCTTCGGCAGCAGTCCCCGGTCCTGGTAGGCACGGATGGTGCGGACCGTGGCGCCGCTGTGCTGCGCCAGGTCCTCGATCCGGTACTCGGCCCGCTCGTCCACACCCGCTCCCTACCTGCCCAGAACCCTCCTTCGAGGGATCGTACGACCGCGGCCGGTCACAGCGGAGGGTTCAGCCGGGCCAGCGCCCGCAGGCCGCGCGGCGCGAGGCGGGACAGCAGACGCGCGCCACGGGCCTCCGGGGTCACCGGCACGACCGCCCGGTTGTTCACGACGGCCCGCAGGATCGCGTCGGCGACCTTCTCCGGCGGATAGTTCCGCAGCCCGTACAGCCGGGCGGCCCGCTTCTGCCGGCGCTTCTCCTCGTCCTGCGACACCCCGGCGAAGTGCGCGGTCGCGGTGATGTTGGTGTTCACGATGCCCGGACAGATCGCCGTCACCCCGATGCCCTGCCCCGCCAGCTCGGCCCGCAGACACTCACTGAGCATGAGCACCGCTGCCTTCGACGTGCTGTAGGCGGGCAGCACCCGGGACGGCTGGAAGGCCGCCGCCGACGCGGTGTTGACGATGTGGCCGCCCTGGCCCCGCTCGGCCATCTGCCGGCCGAAGACCCGGCAGCCGTGGATGACACCCCACAGATTGACGTCAAGGACCTTCTTCCAGTCCTCGGTGGTCGTCTCGAAGAACGAGCCGGACATCCCGATCCCGGCGTTGTTCACCAGGACGTCCACGATGCCGTACTCGGCGGCGACCTTCTCGGCCAGCTTCTCCATCGCCCGCTCGTCGCTGACGTCGGCCACCTCGCCCCACGCGTCGGGCGCTCCGATCAGCCGCGCCAGCTCGGCCGTGCGAGCAGCGCCCTCCGCGTCCCGGTCCACCGCCACGACCCGCGCGCCCGCCTCGGCGAACGCGAAGGCGGTGGCCCGCCCGATGCCACCGGCCGCCCCGGTGACCAGCACCAGCTGCCCGCCGAACCGGTCGGCGTACGGCTTCCCCGCCGCGAGGGGCGCCGGCACCCGGGCCCCCCGCTCCTCGTGCGCCGTCACGAATTCGGTGATCCACGCGGCCAGCTGGTCGGGGCGGGTCCGCGGCACCCAGTGCCTGGCCGGCAGCGTACGGCGGACCAGCCCCGGCGCCCACACCTCCAGCCCGTCGTAGAGATGCTCCGACAGGAAGGCGTCACCGGTGGGCACGATCAGCTGCACGGGCGCGTGGGCGTACGCGTCGGACCGCGGGCGGCGCAGCCGCGCCCGTACGTTGTCCCGGTACAGCCACGCGCCGTGGGCCGCGTCACTCGGCAGGGACGGCGTCGGATAGTCGCCGTCCGACACCTTCTCCACCCGCTCCAGGAGCTTCGGCCACCGCTTGCCGAGGGGGCCGCGCCAGGCGAGCTCGGGCAGCACCGGGGTGTGCAGCAGGTACACGTACCAGGACTTGGCGCCCTGTCCCAGCAGCCGGCCGACCCCGCGCGGGGTGGGCCGGGCCATCCGCCGCTTGATCCAGTGCCCGAAGTGGTCAAGCGACGGGCCGGACAGCGAGGTGAAGGACGCGATGCGGCCCTCCGTGCGGGTGACGGTCACGAACTCCCAGGCCTGCACGGACCCCCAGTCGTGCCCGACCAGGTGCACGGGCCGGCCGGGGCTGACCGCGTCCACGACCGCCAGGAAGTCGTCCGTCAGCTTCTCCAGCGTGAACCCGCCCCGCAGCGGTTTCGGCGCGGTGGAGCGGCCGTGGCCGCGCACGTCGTACAGCACGACGTGGAAGCGCTCGGCGAGCCGGATCGCGACCCGTGCCCACACCTCCTTGGAGTCCGGGTAGCCGTGCACGAGCACCACGGTCGGCCGGGCCGCGTCACCCAGCTCGGCGACGCACAGCTCGATCCCGCCCGTACGCACCCGGCGCTCCCGCGCGCCCTCGAGTCCCGCCACGGCCATCACGCCACCTCCGCCCAGCGCCGCACGTGCGGCAGATCGTCGTCGAGCCAGAACGCGCTCTCCTCGGGGTCCCTGGAATCGGTGACCACCAGGAGCTCCTCGAACTTCGCACCCGTACCCCGGAAACCCAGGTGCGGCTCGACCGCCCACAGCCCCGGCCGCGGCGGGTGGTCGGAGAACCGGTAGGGCGACCACAGCGGCGACCAGCCGTCCCGGTGGCCGTGGAGCGCGTCGCTCGCGAGACCCTTCAGCGACTGCGCACCGAACCCGAAGAGCGTCGGCGACCAGCGGCGCTCCTTGACCCGGTCGACCTTGTGGGCGATCACGCCGAAGGGGTAGGCGCGGTGCCGGTTGGCGTACCCCTGCCGCACCATCAGCCGGTCCACGTCCTCGTAGATCTCCCGCAGCGGGCGCCTTTCGCGCACCTCGCGCAGGATCAGCTCGCGGTGGTCCCGCAGGTCGGCCAGCAGCCTGTCGTGCAGCGGATTGGGACCGAGGCATCCCGAGTACCCGATGTCTGCGGTGTGGCCCCGGTACACCGGGGCCATGTCGAGGATGAACGGCATCCCCGCCTCCAGTTTCCGGTCGGTCGGGAAGAACTGCAGCGGTATCCGGAAGTTCACGAACGCCGTGCGGTCCCCGAACCAGGCGAACGGCAGGTGGAACCAGTCCCGCACGCCCCGCTCACGCAGCCACGCGCGCTGCATCCGGGCCGCCTCGCGCTCGGTCACACCCGGCTCGAGCCGCGCGGCGACCGCTTCCGCGCAGGCGTACGCCAGGCGCTGCACTTCAACGAACCCCCGCAGCTGCGCGCCGCGTTCGGCTGTCCCTACCGACGTCATGCCACCCGTCCGTCCCGTGTGCGGTGTGTGCGCTACGCGTCCGTAACCTGACACCGATGAATGTGACAATGACCGGCGGCTGCGTCAAGGGTCGTGCACGCCCTGTGGAAAACCCCGACCCCGGAAGGGCTCCCCTACGGGCCCGTACGCCTGGAGTCGGACATGTATCCAGCCGCCAGGTCTGACGACCGGTGTGGTCCGCGCCACTACCGTCGAGGACGTGACTGTGATCGCGACCGAAAGCCTCAGCAAGCGGTTCCCCCGGGTGACCGCGCTCGACCGGCTCTCCCTGGACATCGGGCCCGGTGTGACCGGACTTGTGGGTGCCAACGGAGCCGGCAAGTCCACCATGATCAAGATCCTGCTGGGTCTGTCCCCCGCCACCGAGGGCCGCGCCGAGGTCCTGGGCCTCGACGTCGCCACCAGCGGCGCCGCCATCCGTGAGCGGGTCGGCTACATGCCCGAGCACGACTGCCTGCCGCCCGACGTCTCGGCCACCGAGTTCGTCGTCCACATGGCGCGGATGTCCGGCCTGCCGCCCACCGCGGCCCGCGAGCGCACCGCGGACACCCTGCGTCACGTCGGCCTGTACGAGGAGCGCTACCGGCCCATCGGCGGCTACTCGACCGGCATGAAGCAGCGTGTGAAGCTGGCGCAGGCCCTGGTCCACGACCCGAAGCTGGTCCTCCTCGACGAGCCGACCAACGGCCTCGACCCGGTCGGCCGCGACGAGATGCTCGGCCTGATCCGGCGGGTCTGGACCGACTTCGGCATCTCGGTCCTCGTCACCTCCCATCTCCTCGGCGAGCTCGAACGCACCTGTGACCACGTCGTCGTCATCGACGGCGGCCGGCTGCTGCGCTCCAGCTCCACCAGCGACTTCACCCGGATCACCACCACCCTCGCGGTCGAGGTCACCGACACCGACGCGCATCCCGACGGCACGGCCGCCCTGCGCGAGGCGCTCACCGCCGCCGGGATCACGATCCACGGGACCCCTGAAGGAGCGGCGGACGGTCTGCCGGGCGCCGGGCACATCCTGCTGCTCGAAGCGACCGGCGAGGAGACGTACGACACCGTGCGCGACACCGTCGCCGAACTCGGCCTCGGCCTCGTACGGATGGAACAGCGCCGCCACCACATCGCCGAGGTCTTCCGGCCGGGCACGCAAGCAGCGGAACAGGCAGCGGGACAGGCAACGGAACAGGCAGCGGCGGCACGGACAGCGGCCGAGGCCACGACGGAGGTGCAGGCCCGATGAGCGCCGAGCCGCAGACCCCCACCGGGGACCGGACCCCGAACCACACGCAGACGCACCCCCGGGGCCAGGCCCGGACAGAGATCCACAACATCGGTTACCGCAGCTACGACGGGCCGCGCCTCGGCCGCGCCTACGCGCGCCGCTCGCTCTTCTCCCAGTCGCTGCGCGGCGCCTACGGACTGGGCCGCAGTGCCAAGTCCAAGGTCCTGCCGATGATCCTTCTCGCGGTGATGTGCGTCCCGGCGCTCGTCGTGGTGGCCGTGGCCGTCGCCACCAAGGTCACGGACCTGCCGCTGGACTACACGCGGTACGCGATCTTCACGCAGGCCGTCATCGGGCTGTACCTGGCGGCTCAGGCACCGCAGTCGGTCTCCCGCGACCTGCGCTTCAAGTCCGTGCCGCTGTACTTCTCCCGTCCCATCGAGCGCGTCGACTACGTGCTCGCCAAGTACGGCGCGATGGCGTCGGCGCTGTTCATCCTCACCGCGTCGCCGCTGCTCATCCTCTACATCGGATCTCTGCTGGCGAAGATGGACTTCGCCGAGCAGACCGAGGGTTTCGCACAGGGGCTGGTCTCCGTGGCGCTGCTGTCGCTCCTCTTCGGCGGAATCGGGCTGGTCCTGGCCGCGCTGACGCCCCGCCGCGGGTTCGGCGTCGCCGCCGTCATCGCCGCGCTCACCATCTCGTACGGTGCCGTCTCCACCCTCCAGGCCATCGCCTGGAGCACCGGGTCGATGGACGCCATCCAGTGGCTGGGCCTGTTCTCCCCCATCACCCTCATCGACGGCGTGCAGACCGCCTTCCTGGGCGCCTCGTCCTCCTTCCCGGCCGAGGCGGGACCGGGCGCAGGCGCCGGCGTCGTGTATCTGCTGGTCGTCCTCGCGCTCATCGCCGGCTCGTACGGCGTCCTGATGCGCCGCTACCGGAAGGTCGGGCTGTGATCGCCCTCCCGTCGCCCACCACCACCCCTCAGTCGCCCACCACCACCCCTCAAAGGAATGGGCTGCGCCCATGAGCACTCTTCACATCGGCAACGCGTCACGGTGGTTCGGCAACGTCGTGGCCGTCAACGACGTCACCATGACCATCGGTCCGGGCGTGACCGGGCTGCTCGGCCCCAACGGCGCCGGAAAGTCCACCCTCATCAACATGATGGGCGGCTTCCTCGCCCCCTCCACCGGCTCCGTGACGCTCGACGGCCGGCCGATCTGGCGCGACGAGTCCGTTTACCGGCAGATCGGCGTCGTACCGGAGCGGGAGGCGATGTACGACTTCCTCACCGGGCGCGAATTCGTGGTCGCCAACGCCGAGTTGCACGGGCTGGGCGCGGCCGAGGCGCAGCGCGCGCTCGCCACGGTCGAGATGGAGTACGCGCAGGACCGCAGGATCGCGACGTACAGCAAGGGCATGCGGCAGCGCGTGAAAATGGCCTCGGCCCTCATCCACGAGCCCTCCGTCCTGCTGCTGGACGAGCCGTTCAACGGCATGGACCCGCGCCAGCGCATGCAGTTGATGGATCTGCTGCGGCGGATGGGCGCCGAGGGCCGTACGGTCCTGTTCTCCTCGCACATCCTGGAGGAGGTCGAGCAGCTCGCCTCCCACATCGAGGTGATCGTCGCCGGACGGCACGCCGCGAGCGGTGACTTCCGGCGCATCCGGCGCCTGATGACCGACCGCCCGCACCGCTACCTGGTCCGCTCCAGCGACGACCGGGCGCTCGCGGCGGCGCTGATCGCCGACCCGTCGACGGCCGGGATCGAGGTGGACGTGACGGAGGGCGCCCTGCGCATCCAGGCCGTGGACTTCGGGCGGTTCACCGCGTTGCTGCCCCGGGTCGCCCGCGCCCACTCCATCCGTCTGCTGACGGTCTCGCCCTCGGACGAGTCCCTGGAGTCCGTCTTCTCGTACCTCGTCGCGGCCTGAGCGCCTCAGCGCCGGCCTGAAGGGACCCTCGACCATGTACAACCCCACCGTCGCCCGGCTCACCTACCGGGCGCTGCTCGGTCGCCGCCGGGCCGCGATCCTCTTCGTCCTGCCCGGGTTGCTGCTGCTCATCGCCGCCGCCGTCCGCGGCTTCAACGGCCCCGACGACCAGATCGCCGCCGACGTCCTGGGCGGGTTCGCGCTCGCCACGATGGTGCCGCTGATCGGGGTGATCGCCGGGACCGGCGCGATCGGGCCCGAGATCGACGACGGCTCGATCGTCTATCTGCTGGCCAAGCCGGTGAAGCGGCCGACGATCATCTTCACCAAGCTGATCGTGGCCATCGCCGTGACCATGGCGTTCTCGGCGGTGCCCACCTTCCTCGCGGGCCTGATCCTCAACGGCAACGGCCAGCAGGTGGCGGTCGCCCACACCGTCGCGGCGCTGGTCGCCTCGATCGCGTACAGCGCGCTCTTCCTGCTCCTGGGGACGGTCAGCCGGCACGCGGTCGTCATCGGGCTCGTGTACGCGCTCGTGTGGGAGGCGCTGTTCGGCTCCCTGATCGCCGGGGCGCGGACGCTGAGCGTGCAGCAGTGGGCGCTCGCGGTGGCCGAGCGGACCAGCGGGGAGGGGCTCATCGCCTCGGACGTCGGGCTGCCGGTGGCGGCGGTCCTGCTGGTCGGGGTGACGGTGGCCGCGACGTGGTACGCGGGGCGGAAGTTGCGGACGCTGACCCTGGCGGGCGACGAGTAGGGCGTACGTCTCACCGGCGGCCGACCGGCGCGTGGCGGCAGGCACCCGGGATTACTGTGGGCACGGGCGCGACCACACGGCACGGCCCGTACGACTCGCACGCACTCACAACCTGGGGAGCAAGCCATGTCAGACCGCTTCGACGTCGTCGTACTCGGAGCTGGCCCCGGCGGATACGTCGCCGCCATCCGCGCCGCCCAGCTGGGCAAGCGCGTCGCGGTGGTCGAGGAGAAGTACTGGGGTGGCGTCTGCCTGAACGTCGGCTGCATCCCCACCAAGGCGCTGCTCCGCAACGCCGAGCTGGCGCACATCTTCCGGCACGAGGCGAAGACGTACGGCATCAAGGTCGACGGCGAGGTCTCCTTCGACTACGGGGAGGCGTTCCGGCGCAGCCGGACCGTCGCGGACGGCCGCGTCAAGGGCGTCCACTTCCTGATGAAGAAGAACAAGATCACCGAGTTCACCGGCCGGGGCACCTTCCTGGACGCCAACACCCTTCAGGTCGCGCGGTCCGACGGCTCCACGGCCACGATCTCGTTCGACAACTGCATCATCGCGACCGGCGCCTCGCCGCGCCTGCTGCCCGGGACGCGGCGCAGCGAGCGGGTCGTCACGTACGAGGAGCAGATCCTCGCCGGTGACCTGCCGCGCTCGATCGTGATCGCGGGCGCCGGCGCGATCGGCATCGAGTTCGCGTACGTCCTGCACAACTACGGGGTGAAGGTCACCATCGTCGAGTTCCTCGACCGGATCGCGCCGTTGGAGGACAAGGACGTCTCGGCGGAGCTGGCGAAGCAGTACCGCAAGCTGGGGATCGACGTCCTCACCTCGACGCGGGTCGAGTCGATCGACGAGTCGGGCCCGCAGGTGCGGGTCACCGTCACCGGCAAGGACGGCAACCAGCAGGTGCTGGAGGCCGACAAGGTCCTCCAGGCGATCGGCTTCGCGCCGAACGTCGAGGGGTACGGGCTGGACAAGACGGGCGTTCAGCTCACCGAGCGCGGCGCGATCGACGTCGACGGGCGGTCGCGCACGTCCGTGCCGCACATCTACGCCATCGGTGACGTGACCGCGAAGCTGATGCTCGCGCACACGGCCGAGGCGATGGGTGTCGTCGCCGCCGAGACGATCGCGGGCGCGGAGACGATGGAGCTCGACTACCCGATGATCCCGCGCGCGACGTACTGCCAGCCGCAGATCGCCAGCTTCGGCTGGACCGAGGAGCAGGCACGCGAGAAGGGCTTCGACGTCAAGGTCGCGAAGTTCCCCTTCATGGCGAACGGCAAGGCGCACGGCCTGGGCGACACGACCGGGTTCGTGAAGCTCATCAGCGACGCGAA
Organism: Streptomyces sp. NPDC006368; assembly: GCF_040612535.1. Classification (NCBI taxonomy): domain Bacteria; kingdom Bacillati; phylum Actinomycetota; class Actinomycetes; order Kitasatosporales; family Streptomycetaceae; genus Streptomyces; species Streptomyces sp. NPDC006368. The sequence goes on along the minus strand of NZ_JBEXQK010000015.1, from coordinate 71,769 downwards.
GTACGGCGAGATCATCGGCGCGCACCTGATCGGGCCGGACGTCACGGAGCTGCTGCCCGAGCTGACACTGGCCCAGCAGTGGGATCTGACGGTGCATGAGGTGGCGCGGAACGTCCACGCCCACCCGACGCTGGGCGAGGCGGTCAAGGAGGCCGTGCACGGTCTCGCCGGCCACATGATCAACTTCTGATCGGCCGCCGCACGCGGGGACCGGGCAGGCGCCGTACGCGGTGCCTGCCCGGAAATTCGCTGGCGCCCGAAAGCGCGTTCGGCGCACAGTGGGTGCGGCGCTGACCACGAACGGTCAGCGGCACCGGTTCCGGGGAGGAGCGCGGCGACGACCGTGGAGAGTACGAGTCCGCCGAACTCCTCACAGGGCGGCGCGCGGCGCCGGGCACCGGAAGTGGCCACCCACCACTCCGTGAGGCCCGCCCGCGCACAGCTGCCCGGGGCGGCCGCTTCGAGCGCGCGTTCCGCGCGGGCCGCCCCTCCCCGGACGGCCGGGAAGCCGGCCGAGCGGGCCGTTCTCCGGTCAGCCGGCCGGGAGAAGCGATTCCAGGGTCACGGCGATGCCGTCGGCGTCGTGGGAGGCCGTGACCTCGTGCGCCACCGCCTTCAGCGCGTCATGGGCGTTGGCCATGGCGACCCCGTGCGCGGCCCAGGCGAACATCGGGATGTCGTTCGGCATGTCACCGAAGGCGATGGTGTCCGTCGACTTCATGCCCAGGCGGCGGGCGGCCAGCGACAGGCCCGTCGCCTTGCTGAGCCCCAGGGGCAGGATCTCCACGATGCCCGCGCCGGAGACGACCACGTCCACGAGACTGCCGGCCGTTTCCCGGGCGGCCTGCGCGAGGGCGTCGTCGTCCAGGGTGGGGTGCTGGATGTAGACCTTGTTGAGCGGCGCGGACCACAGGTCGGACGGATCCTCGTACGAGACGTACGGGAGCGGGCCTTCCTGGACGAGGTAGCCCGGGCCGACGAGCACCTCGCCGTCGAGCCCGTCGCGGCTGGCGGCGAGCGCGAGGGGGCCCACCTCCGCCTCCAGCTTCGACAGGGCGAGGCCCGCGAGCTGGCGGTCGAGGGTCACCGACGTCAGCAGCCGGTGCTCACCCGCGTGGTAGACCTGCGCGCCCTGGCCGCAGACGGCGAGCCCGTCGTAGCCGAGGTCGTCGAGGATGTGGCGGGTCCAGGGGACGGCGCGGCCGGTGACGACGATGTGCGCGGCGCCCGCCGCCGTCGCGGCGGCGAGCGCGTCACGGGTGCGCTGCGAGACCGTGCCGTCGGAGCGCAGCAGCGTCCCGTCGAGGTCGGTCGCGATCAGCCTGTACGGGAAGGAGGTCACGGGGAGACGGGCTCCAGGACCTCGCGCCCGCCCAGGTAGGGCCGGAGGACCTCCGGGACCCGCACCGAACCGTCGGCGAGCTGGTGGTTCTCCAGCAGGGCGACGATCGTGCGCGGTACGGCGCACAGCGTGCCGTTGAGCGTGGCGAGCGGCTGCACCTTCTTGCCGTCGCGCATCCGTACCGACAGGCGCCGCGCCTGGAAGCCGTCGCAGTTGGAAGCGGACGTCAGCTCGCGGTACTTGCCCTGCGTGGGGATCCACGCCTCGCAGTCGTACTTGCGGGACGCCGACGCGCCGAGGTCACCGGTCGCGACGTCGATCACCTGGAACGGCAGCTCCAGCGAGGTCAGCCACTGCTTCTCCCACTCCAGCAGCCGCTGGTGCTCGGCCTCGGCGTCGTCCGGGGAGACGTACGAGAACATCTCGACCTTGTCGAACTGGTGGACGCGGAAGATGCCGCGGGTGTCCTTGCCGTACGTCCCGGCCTCGCGGCGGAAGCACGGGGAGAAGCCCGCGTACCGCAGGGGCAGCTTGTCCGCGTCGATGATCTCGTCCATGTGGTATGCGGCGAGCGGCACCTCGGACGTACCGACCAGGTAGTAGTCGTCCTTCTCCAGGTGGTACACGTTCTCCGCGGCCTGGCCGAGGAAGCCGGTGCCCTCCATGGCGCGCGGCCGGACGAGCGCCGGCGTCAGCATCGGGATGAACCCGGCCTCGGTCGCCTGTGCGATCGCCGCGTTGACGAGGGCCAGCTCCAGGAGCGCGCCGACGCCCGTGAGGTAGTAGAAGCGCGAGCCGGAGACCTTCGCGCCGCGCTCGACGTCGATGGCGCCCAGCGCCTCGCCGAGCTCCAGGTGGTCCTTGGGCTCGAACCCCTCGGCGCCGAAGTCCCGGATCGTGCCGTGCGTCTCCAGGACGACGAAGTCCTCCTCGCCGCCGACCGGCACGTCGGGGTGGACCAGGTTGCCCAGCCGGAGCAGCAGCCGCCGGGTCTCCTCGTCGGCCTCGTTCTGCTCCGCCTCCGCCGCCTTGACGTCGGCCTTGAGCTGCTCGGCCTTCCCCAGCAGCTCGGCGCGCTCCTCGGGGGACGCCTTGGGGATCAGCTTGCCGAGCGCCTTCTGCTCGGAGCGGAGTTCGTCGAAGCGGACGCCGGACGACCTGCGCCGCTCATCGGCGGAGAGCAGGGCGTCGACGAGCTCGACGTCCTCTCCACGGGCGCGCTGGGAGGCGCGAACACGGTCGGGGTCCTCACGGAGCTGGCGAAGGTCAATCACCCCACCAGGCTACCGTCGCGCGCTCGGCGTCCCTCACCCGATATCGCCGCGCGCAGCACTTTGACCGAATTGCGGTAATTGGGAAATTCGTCGGTAAAGTCCGATCGGTTGTCCGTCGGTGTCCGCCGATAAAGGCGATTCTATTCGCCGAAATGGAGTGGCCCCCGCCGCCGCCCGGCCCCGTGGGGCCCGGTACGGGCGCCGCCGCCGACTCGTTGTCCACAGGCGGGTCTTCCATCCGCGAGTTATCCACAGACTGTGCGAAAGATCTGTGGACTCGGGAAAAGATCATGCCGAAAGTGGCAACCTGACCGGGTGATTCACTGATCAAACCCCCTCCGCACCCTCGTTCGAGTGGGAATTCCTCCCCCTAATGGGTAGATCAAGCGAATCAGGGTGACGGCAGGGGACATGCCGCCCTGTGGGTACACCTGGCTCCACCTGCGCCGAGAAGGACGATTTGTCGACGATGTCGAGGTGCGGCACCTCCGTCTTGTCGACTTGTCCCCAGGTCGAGATGCGTGCCTGTGGATAACTTCTGTGGGAACAACCGCGCGGAGGCCGCGCCGGTCGCGCCGGACGGCGAAGACCGGGATTCAGGCCCGCGGAGTCAGGCCGGCCAGGCTCAAGCCCGGGAGCCCGGGAGCCCGGCAGCCCGGGGGTGGCTCAGGCCCGGCCGTCCAGGCAGCGCGACAGCCAGTCGGAGGCGTCCGTGAAGTCCTCGTCCGACGTCCCGGGACGCGGCGGTCGTACGTCACCGGCCGCCACGCCCGCCCGCGGGTAGGACCCGAGGAACCGCACCTTCGCGCAGATGCGCTTCAGGCCCGTCAGCGCCTCCCCCACCCGCCGGTCCTCGATGTGGCCCTCGGCGTCGATGGCGAAGCAGTAGTTGCCGATGCCCGCGCCCGTGGGGCGGGACTGGAGCAGCATCAGGTTGACCCCGCGGGCCGCGAACTCCTGGAGCAGCTCCAGCAGCGCACCCGGGTGGTCCTCGCGCTGCCAGATGACCACGGACGTCTTGTCGGCGCCCGTGGGCGCGGCCGGCCGGGCCGGGCGGCCCACCAGGACGAACCGCGTCTCGGCGTTCTCCGCGTCGTGGATCTCGGTGACCAGGGCTTCCAGCCCGTACGTCGCCGCCGCGAACTCACCCGCGAACGCCGCGTCGTACCGGCCCTCCTGCACCAGCCGCGCACCGTCCGCGTTCGAGGCGGCGGACTCCCAGATCGCCTCCGGCAGGTGGGTCCGCAGCCAGTTGCGCACCTGCGGCTGGGCGACCGGGTGACCGGTCACCGTCTTGATGTCGGTGAGCTTGGTGCCGGGCCGTACGAGCAGCGCGAAGGTGATGGGCAGCAGCACCTCGCGGTAGATCATCAGCGGCGTCCCCGACGCCAGCTCGTCGAGTGTCGCCGTCACCCCGCCCTCCACCGAGTTCTCGATCGGCACGAGCGCGGCGGCGGCCTCTCCGTTGCGCACGGCGTCCAGCGCCGCCGGGACGGAGACCATCGGCACGAGTTCGCGCGTGGCGGCTTCCGGGAGCGTACGCAGGGCGGCTTCCGTGAAGGTGCCCTCGGGACCGAGATACGTATAGCGCGTGGCCGACATACCGGCCACCTTAGTCCGCACGCGCCCGCTACGACTCCAGCAGTCGCATGCCCACGTACTCGCCCTTCGCCGGGCCGCCCGGCACCGCGAACAGGCCGCTCGCCTCGTGCCGGATGAACGGCGAAAGGGCGTCCCCCCGGTCCAGTTTCCGCTGCACCGGCACGAAACCGGTGAGCGGATCGGCCTGCCAGGCGATGAACAGCAGCCCCGCGTCGGGTGTCCCGTCCGGCCCGATCCCGTCGTGGAAGGAGAAGGGGCGCCGCAGCATGGCCGCGCCGCCGTTCTGCTCCGGTGCGGAGATCCGCGCGTGCGCGTTGCCGGGGATGACCGGCTTGCCGTCGGGACCGGTCCGGTCCAGGTCGAGCTCGGTGGTCTCGCTGCCGCCCGTCAGGGGCGCGCCGTCCGACTTCCTGCGCCCGATGACCCGCTCCTGCTCCTTCAGGGGCAGCCTCTCCCAGTCGTCCAGCAGCATCCGGATACGGCGGACGACGGCGTACGACCCGCCCGTCATCCACGCCTGCTCCCCGCCCGCCGGGACGAAGATCCGCTCGTCGAAGTCGGGTTCGGACGGCTTGGGGTTGCCGCTGCCGTCGACCTGGCCCATCAGGTTGCGGGCCGTCATCGGGTGGGCGGTGGCGCCCGGCGAGCGGTTGAAGCCGTTCATCTGCCAGCGGACCTTCGCCGCCGCGCCCGCCTCGCGCTGGATCGCGCGCAGCGCGTGGAAGGCGACGAGCGCGTCGTCCGCGCCGATCTGCACCCACAGGTCGCCGTTCGACCTCTTCGCGTCGAGCCGGTCGGACGAGAAGGCGGGCAGCGGATCGAGCGCCACCGGGCGCCGCGCGACCAGCCCCGTGCGGTCGAAGAAGGACGCCCCGAAGCCGAACGTGACGGTCAGCGCGCACGGCCCGGCGTCCAGGGCCACCCCGCTGTCCGTGTCGCCCACGGGCTTCCCGGCCATGAGCAGCTCGGCCACCGCCGACCAGCGGCGCATCAGCGCGGCGGCCTCCTTGCGGCCCGCGCCCGGCGCCAGGTCGAAGGCGACGAGATGACCGCGGGCCTGCAACGGCTGGGTGATGCCCGCCTGGTGCGCGCCGTGGAAGGGCACGGCGGTCGCACCGACCGCCGTCAGGGGCGTACCGGGGGCGGCGGCAGCGGCGTGTGCGGCGGCGCCACCGGCAGCGCCGAACACGAGCCCGGCTGCTCCGGCCGCGCCGGCGGTGCCCAGCAGCCTGCGCCGGGAGATCTCCTCGTGGTGGGGGGCGTGGTCGCGCACGGTCAGGTCAGCCGATCTTCACGTTCTTGTCGATGGTCGTCTGGTCGATGTCGGAGGTGCGGACGGTCACCTTGATCCGCCACTCGCCGGGCATCGGGATCTGTACGCGCTCGGCGCTCCAGTGCCCGGCCGTGACGCGGTCCGGGGTGACGGGGAGGGGGCCGATCCGCTGCGCGTCGAGGGTGAAGGACACCTTCAGCTCGGGGACGTCGAGGGGCCGGCCGTCGGCGCCGTCCGCGAAGACGTGCAGGGCGTTCGTGCCGGAGCGGGCGGGGTCGAGGCTCAGCCGTACGGTTCCCCTGCCACCCTGACCGCCCGTGTCGAAGGGGAGGGTGAGGTTGACCGCTTCGTTCGGCACGGCGGCGGACGACGCCTGCGTACGGTCGGCCTCCTCCTGCGTACGGCCCGGCTCGGTCGTCGTCAGGACGGTCGTGACGGCGAGCAGCACCACCGCGACGCCCGCCTCGGCGAGCACGGAGCGGCGCAGCCCGGCGCGCCCGGGGTCGGCGTCGCGGGCGCGCTTGGCGCGGGCGGCCGACAGGGCGGCCCGCTGGCGGGCGAGCTGGGCGGCGCGCTCCGGCGGGACGTCCCCGTGGGCCTCACCGGCGATGTCCGGCACGGTGACCGGCTCTTCGTCCTCCTCCTCCTCCCCTTCGGGGAGGAGGAGGGTGGCGGTCTCGGTCAGCCGCTCCGTCCACCGCCGCGACAGCCACGCGACGCCGACGAGTACGGCGACGAGCCCCACCTTGACCAGCAGCAGCCGCCCGTACGAGGTGCCGGTCAGCGCCGACCAGGACCCGACCTGCCGCCACGACTGGTAGACGCCGGTCGCGGCCAGCACCACCACCGAGCCGAACGCGAGCCGCGAGAAGCGGCGTACCGCCGTCCGCTCGATCGACGGTTCCCGGTGGAGCGCGACCAGCAGCGCGGCCAGCCCGCCCAGCCAGGCGGCCATCGCCAGCAGGTGGAGGATGTCGACGGGCATCGCGATCCCGGGCTGGAGCCCGGCCGACGCGTGCTCGGAGAGCGCCCACGTACCGGCGATCCCGGCGGCGACGACCGTGCCACCGATCGCGAGGCCGAAGGCCAGGTCCTTCTTCCCGCTTTCGCCCGCACCACCGGCCTCGCCCGCACCACGGGCCTCGTCGGCACCACCGGCCTCGCCGTCGCGCCCTGGCGTGCGCTCGTCGTCGCCTTCGGGCTCGTCATCGCGGCGGGCGTACGCGCCGAACAGCACGGCCACGAACAGCGCCGCCGCGCCGAGCAGCAGCAGCCGCGAGATGAGCGCCGCGCCGGTCTTGGTCTCCAGGACGGCTCCGAGCCCGCCCAGCTGGAAGACGTCACCCAGCTTCCCGGACCCGGTGTAGGGCCCGCGCAGCAGCAACAGCGCGAGCGTGGCGGCGGTCAGCGCCACCCAGCCGCGCACGACGAGCCGTTGCAGCGGCCGTACGGTCGCGCCGCGCGGCCAGCAGACGAGGATGAAGGCGGCGCCCCCCACCAGCAGGATGAAACCGGCGTACGAGGCATACCGCGCGATCCCGTACAGCACCCCGACGACTCCGCCGCCCGCCTCCTCGCTCGGGAGCGCGACGGTCGTCTCGGACGGCGCGCCGATGGAGAAGGTGAAGGCGCCGGAGATCGGGTGGCTGTCGGCGGAGACGGCCCGCCAGGCGACGGTGTAGGTGCCGTCCGGCAGTCCGGCGTGCAGGTCGACGCCGTACTTGACGACGGTCCCGGTGCCCAGGGTGCGCAGCGCCCCGGTGTCGGCGCGCTTGCCGCTCGGTTCGAGTACGCGGATCGAGTCGTCGTCCATGGCGACCTGCTCCGAGAACGTGAGCGTGACGCCCTTGGGCGCGGTGGCCACCACCGCCCCGTCCTTCGGGTCGCTCCCGGTCAGCGCGGCGTGCGCGGACGCGGGGGCCGCGCCGGTGAACAGCGCTCCGAACAGCACGGCCGCGACGAGCAGCAGCCGCGCGATGGCCGTCCTGTACGGCGGGGTGGTGACCCCGGGCCGGACCGGGGCGGTGCGCCCGCAGGGCAGTGCGGTGGTGGCCGTCATGGTGGGTCAGTCCCCCTGGTGCGTGGCCGGGTTGTGGGTGCGCGATTCGACCGGAACCCGGACCTTGATCGGGTCGGACTTCTCGAAGTGCAGCTCGATCTCGACCGTGTCGCCCTGCTTCGGCTGCCGCTTGATGCCCATGAACATCAGGTGGTTGCCGCCCCGCTGGAGCTTCAGCTCACCGTTCGCGGGAATGTCGAACGACTCCACCTGACGCATCTTCTGGTTCTTCGTCTCGTGGATCTGCACGTCGTCGGAGAGCGGGCTGGTGACGGAGGTGAGCGTGTCCGCCGCGTCGCCCTGGTTGGTGACGGTGAGGAAACCACCGGCCATGTCCCCCACGGGCTGCGGTATGAAGGCGCCGCTGACCTCCAGCCGGGGTTCGGCGTCACCGGCGGAGCACCCGCCCAGCGCCATGGCCCCGGCGAGGGCCACGGCGGCGGACAGCGCGGTGACGGTGGTGCGCCGGCGCGTCACAGGGCGCGTCCCGGTCCCGGTCAGGGCTCCCGGCCCGGTCCCCGTCACGGGTTCTCCCCCTTGACGATCTTGGGGAGGTCCTCGGCGTACTGCTGCCAGGTGGTGTTCTCGCCGTACACGACGTAGCCCCGGTCGGTCTTCGGCGAGAACGCGATCACCTGCGCTCCGTGCATGGAGACGACCCCGCCGCTCTCGTCCTTCGTCGGCGGGTCGATGCCGATGCCGATCTGGCGCGCCCCCGCCTGGATGGCCGGGAAGTCGCCGGTGAGTCCGGTGAAGGACGGGTCACCGGCGCCCGGCAGCCATTTCGCGAGCTCGGCGACGGTGTCCCGTTCGGGGTCGGTGGTGACGAAGACGACCTGGAGCCTGTCCTGGTCCGCCTTGGGGAGCTTCTTCTTGGCGATGGCGATGTTGCTCATCGTCAGCGGGCAGACGTCGGGGCAGTGCGTGTAGCCGAAGTAGATCAGCGTGGGCCTGCCCTTGGTCCGCTCCCGCAGGTCGTACCTCTGCCCCTTGGTGTCGGTGAGGACGAGGTCCGGCTTGGGGAAGGGCCGGCCGAGCACGGTCCCGGCCTTGTCCGTGGTCGTCCCGCCCGAGACGTCGGCGACGGGGCTGTTGGCCGGGGTGGCGCCGCCGCCCTGGGTGAGGGCGGCGCCGCCGGCGACGGCCAGCGCCGCCAAGCCGGCGACCGCCGCGATCAGCGGGGCGCGCCGGCGGGGACGGGGCTCGTCGGTCTTCTGGAGCTGCATGGGGTTCTCTCTCGCGGTTCGATCGGGGTGGCAGGCGCCGTCAGGCCGAGGCCCGCGGGCCGTCCGAGGCGCCCGGGCGGCGGCGCCCGGCCAGGACGCCGAAGGCGACGCCCGCGGCACCGACGAGGATGCCGACGACGCCCAGGACGCGGGCGGTGGTGTCGGTGGAGTCGGCTGCCGCCTTCTCCTCCGTGCCGTGGCCCTGCTCCTTGTCCTCGTCACCGGTCCCGGCGGTGGCCGCGCCACCCCCGTGGTGGTCCTCGGTCGCGGCGGACAGCTTCAGCACGGGCGCGGGGGTCTCGGGCTCCGGGGCGCCGTCCTTCGGCTCCTCGATCCAGCGCACGACCTCGTTGTTGTCGTACGTCTGGAGGGCCTTGAAGACGAGCCTGTCGGTGTTCTCGGGGAGCTGTCCCAGGGAGACGGTGAACTGCTGGAACTGGCCGGGGGCGATCTTCGAGCCGTCCGCGGTCCACGTGATCCTGGTGGCGGCCTCGGTGATCCGCTTGCCGTGCACCTGAAGCGGCTTGGCCAGCTTCGCCTTGGTGACCGCCGCCTTCCAGCCCGGGACGGGCTGGGTCGACACGGACGCCAGCGGGTGCTCGGCGGGGAGGGTCACTTCGACCTTCACGGTCGAGGCGTTGTCGCGCTCGTTGGGCACCTTGAAGTGGACGGTGGCGTAACCGCCCTTGGCGGCCTCGCCCTGCGGCTGCACGCTGACGTGCGCGAAGGCGGTCCCGGAGAGCAGGACGACGGAGGAGACGGCGACACCGCAGGCGAGGGCGGCACGGGAGACGTTCATGGCGTTACACACTCCACAGAGGTGAGGGAGGGGGCGTGTGCGCACGGGCGCACCACGGCACCACTCCCGTCGAGTGGGCCGTGTCAGGCTGCGAGGACGAGTACGGCCGGGGGGCCGCGCCTGATCACCGTGTGGAGGAGTGCGTCCGCCGTGGCGGGCGGGGGTGCGTCGTCGTCGGTACGCGAGGGAAGCGGCCCGCCCGCGGGCAGCGCGGGCAGCCCGGCGGCCAGGGCGCGTACGAGGACGAGGGCGGCGCGCAGGGACCGTACGAGCGCCGCGTCGGCGACCTCCGTGGCGCCCTGCGCCGACAGCGTGCCCAGCTTCAGCAGCGCGAGGTCGCCGCGCCGCAGCAGCCAGCCGGCCACGACGGCGGCCAGCAGATGGCCGAGGAACATGGGCAGGCTGGGCCACAGCCCGGCGCCGGCGGCCGGTTCGGCGAGGTGCCCCGCGTGGGCGGGGGCGGTGACGGCGGCGGGGTCGATGCCCGCCGTGGTGACGATCCGGCGCGCGTCCGCTGGTGTCAGCGACGCGCCGCCCGCCCCGCACACCAATTTCGCGGCCATCCGGATGAGCGCGTCGTCCGCCTGGTCGCTGATCGCGAGATGCCGCCGCTGCCCGAGCCCGAAGAGCGTGTGCAGCGCGAGCTGCCCGCCCGCCAGCGCGGTCGCGATCACCGGCAGGGACCGCTGCCGGCCGGCGAGGGGCACGGCGACCGCGAAGGCGCCGAGGAACCCCAGGGCCAGCGTCCACCACGGGACGGCGGCGCACGCGGCGAGCACATGCCCGACCCCGGACAGCACGACGCAGACCGCGGCGAACACCGCGGCCCTCAGCATCCGTGGACCGGAGGGAAGGGCAGACATGGCCGGGCCATCATCGCACTGCCCTCATGTCCTCCACACGGCAGGTCCGGAACATCACCGTTTGCGCACGGGATGACGACATACACCGGCGTACGGGCTACGCACATCCGCCGAATGAGGGTTCAGGCGTCAACTGCGGGCTTACGACTGTCCCCTGAGGGCAATACGAAACGGTATGTCGAGCCGCAGCCAGGAGGCTGGAGCATGAGCATCTGGTGGTCACTCCATTTGCGGCGCGAGGCTGCGAGCGTTCCGCTCGCCCGACGCCTCCTCCTCGGCACGATGGAGACCGCGGGCGTCGACCCGGACATCTCCTACGACCTGTCGCTGGCGCTGAGCGAGGCCTGCGCGAACGCGGTCGAGCACGGCTGCGGGGACGGTTCCGCCGAGTACCGGGTGACCGCGTATCTGGACGGCGAGAAGTGCCGCATCGAGGTGGCCGACTCCGGGCCGGGCTTCCCCGCGGCCCCGGTACGCCCGCCGCGCAGAGCCGCCGCGGAGTCCGAGCACGGCCGGGGCCTGAGCCTCATCGAGGAGCTGGCCGACCATGTCCACATCGGCAACAGATCGGGCCGCGGCGGCGCGGTGGTGAGCTTCGACAAGATCGTCAAGTGGAGGTCGGACGCCCCGCTCGTCACCGGCTGACCCCCGCGCGCGGTCGGAAGGGGCGGGAAACCCCGCCCCTTCCGACCATCGGCGTCCTCACGCGACGGGCGTCAGCCCCCCAGCGCCGCCATCCACGCCTCGACCTCGTCCGACCGCCGCGGCAGCGCGTCCGACAGGTTCCGGTTGCCGTCCTCCGTGACGAGGATGTCGTCCTCGATGCGGACGCCGATGCCCCGGTACTCCTCCGGCACCGTCAGGTCGTCGGCCTGGAAGTACAGCCCCGGCTCGACGGTCAGGCACATGCCCGGCTCCAGCGTTCCGTCGACGTACGTCTCGGTCCGCGCGGCCGCGCAGTCGTGGACGTCCATGCCGAGCATGTGGCCCGTGCCGTGCAGGGTCCAGCGGCGCTGGAGGCCGAGCTCCAGGACGCGCTCGACGGGGCCCTCCAGCAGGCCCCACTCGACGAGCTTCCCGGCGAGCACGCGCTGCGCCGCGTCGTGGAAGTCGCGGTACTTCGCGCCCGGCTTCACCGCCGCGATGCCCGCCTCCTGCGCCTCGTACACCGCGTCGTAGATCTTGCGCTGGAGGTCGTCGAAGCGGCCGCTGATCGGGAGCGTGCGCGTGACGTCCGCCGTGTACAGCGTCGTCGTCTCGACACCGGCGTCGAGCAGCAGCAGCTCACCGGCGCGCACGGGACCGTCGTTGCGGACCCAGTGCAGGGTGGTGGCGTGCGGGCCGGCCGCGCAGATGGAGCCGTAGCCGATGTCGTTGCCCTCGACGCGGGCGCGCAGGAAGAACGTCCCCTCGATGTACCGCTCGCTGGTCGCCTGTGCCTTGTCCAGCACGCGTACGACGTCCTCGAAGCCGCGCGCGGTGGACGCGCACGCCCGCTCCAGCTCGCCGATCTCGAAGTCGTCCTTGACCAGGCGCGCCTCCGAGAGGAAGACCCGCAGCTCCTCGTCCCGCTCGGCGGTGACCTTGTCGGTGAGGGCGGCCTCGATGCCGGCGTCGTGCCCGCGCACGTTGCGCACCGGGCCGGTGGCCTCCTTCAGGGCGGCCGGCAGTTCGCGTACGTCCTTCGCGGGGATGCCGAGCCGGCGTTCGGCCTCGGCCAGCGAGTACCGGCGGCCGACCCACAGCTCACCCTGGCCGTCCAGCCAGAACTCGCCGTTCTCCCGGTTGGAGCGCGGCAGCAGGTAGAGCGTCGCCTCGTGCCCGTCCCCCTTGGGCTCCAGCACCAGGACGCTGTCATGGGTGTGGTCGCCGGTGAGGTACGCGTACTCGGTCGACGGCCGGAAGGCGTACTCCGTGTCGTTGGACCGCGTCCTCAGGTTGCCCGACGGGATCACCAGACGCTCGCCGGGGAACCGCCTGGAGAGCGCCTCGCGGCGGGCGGCGGTGTGCGCCGCCTGGGGGATGGGCTCCAGGTCGCGCAGCTCCGTGTCGGCCCAGCCGGACTTCATGTTCTCCGCGAGCTCGTCGGACACGCCCGGGTACAGGCCGTTCTTGCGCTGCTCGATCGGCTCGTCGGTCTCTTCCGGGGTCTCCGGTGTGAGCTCTTCGGCCACGGTCCGCCTCCTTCGTACGACACAGGACTTTTCCCATCGTACGGTCGTACGGAAGCGGCTCCCAGGGCCTTGCGTCACTCGAAGCGGGCCGCCAGCAGGACCACGTCCTCGTCCTGCCCGCCGCCCCGGTCCACGCCCTCCGGCAGCAGCGTCCGCAGCACGTGGTCCGCGATCGAGCCGGGGTCGCCGCGGTCCGCCTTCGGTACGGCCGCCGCCGCGGCGTGCAGCCGCGCGAAGGCCCGGTCCATGGGCTCACCGGTGCGCCGCAGCAGCCCGTCCGTGTAGAGGAGCACCGTCTCCCCGGGCTCCGTCGTGATCTCCACGCTCGGTGCCTCCCAGCACGCGAGCATGCCGAGCGGCGCGGACAGGGACGTCTCGATGTACTCGGTGCGGCGCTCGCCGACGACCAGTGGCGGGGTGTGCCCGGCCCCGGCCAGCACGATCTTCCGCAGGGCGGGCTCGGCGTACGCGAACAGCGCGGTGGCCGACCGCGCGGGCTCGGTCAGCCGCAGCAGCAGTTCCAGGTCGGACAGGACGGCGACGGGGTCCTCGCCCTCCATCACGGCGTACGCCCGCAGGGAGGCACGCAGCCGCCCCATCGCGGCCAGCGCGCTCGGTCCGGTGCCGGAGACCGAGCCGACGGCCAGGCCCAGCGCACCCTCGGGAAGCGGCAGCGCGTCGTACCAGTCGCCGCCGCCGCGGGGGGAGGCGCGGTGGCGGGCGGCGAGCTGGACTCCGGGCACGCGGGGCAGCCGGCTGGGCAGCAGCTCCTCCGCGATCGTCGCCAGGGTGGCGCGGCCGCGCTCCAGCTCCAGGAGGCGGGCCAGGTGCTCGGACGCGTACTGCCCGTAGAGGCCGACGAGGTGGCGCCCGCGCGCGGCCGGTTCGCCGGGTTCGTCGTAGAGCCAGACGGCGGCGCCCAGCTTGCCGGCCGCCTCGGTGGCGAGCGGTACGGCGTAACTGGCGGCGAAGCCTAGGCGGGCGGCGACCTCGCGGTGGCGCGGGTCGAGCCCCTCGTCGGCGAACAGGTCGGGGACGGCGACGGGGTCGGGCAGGCGCCCGTCGGGGCCGGGGGCGGGGGAGGCCGGTTCCTCCGGCGCCCGGGGGTCCTGGGGTGACCGGGCCGGCCGCGCCTCGGGGGGCCCGGGTGTCAGGGGTTCGGGCGCCAGGGCCTCCAGGATGCGCCCGTAGGAGGTCGCGCTGCGCGGCACGGTCTCGATCGTGCCGAGGTCGGCGTGGGCGAGGCCGAGGCCGATGGTGGTGGCCGGGCCGAGGCCGTCGGCCGGTTCGAGGACGGCCATGCCGCGGCGGGCGCCGACGAGCGCGGCCCCGGCGCGCAGCAGCTCGTTCAGGGCGTCGTCGAGGGTACCGGTGCGGGAGAGCCGCTCGGTGAGTTCGTGAAGGCTCGTGAGGTCGGAGACCCAGCCCGCGAGCCGGTCCTGGATCATCGCGCCGGGCGCCATCGGCGGTGCGGGGATGCCCGGCAGGGGCGGCGCAGTGTGCGCGGGCGCCGGAACCGTGGGATCGATTCCAGCCACTTTCGGCAGGTGAGGGGCGCTCATGGCAATCGGCTTTCCGACCGGTGCGTTTCGCTCAATAGCATCGCGAACCCCCAAGTCATTCTGCGCCGCTATCACTGCACCCACATGTACACGCAGAAGTAAGGGGATGTCCAGCATTGTCCCCATGGCGCGCACGGTGTTTACAAGGAGGCGAACTTGGCTCAAAAATGCCCCCCATGGGCGCCATTTGCGATCGACTGAGGCCGTTCGAAGCGGGGAACGCCCCGGGACGCCGTCGCGGGACGACGGCCCAGGGCGAGCGTCATTCCGACCGTGCCGGGTACGTGGACGGTGACGGCCGGGGGCGGTTGGGGCGGGCCTGGAACCGCACGGGTGGTCCCGGCGTCCTCACCACCAAGGGTCGCGCCCCGTCCCTGTGTGGCGGGAGAAGTCCAGCGGGCCGGCGAGCGCCACGGGCGCGCCACCCCTCGCCACGTGTTGAATGGACAGCCCACGGGACGACAGTCCACCGGGACGACAGCCCACGCTCGGCTCCGGCGGTGTTGCTTGCCGCAGGCGAAGAACCCCGACGACGCATGCCACCGGCACGCGACACGATCAGGTGGCGAGACGTCGGTTTGCACGCGCAGTGAAGTAATGCACACGTCTTGTCACGTGGTGTGACGTGGACCTTCGGCGTTCAACGGAAAGGAACGAGCGCTCATGCGCGAGATCCTCGGAAGGCGACGCAGGCTCCGGTTCCGGCGCAAGAGGAAGCCTGCCCATCCGGACGCGGCGCTCCTGTGCGCCACCGAGTGGCACTGGCCCGTACTCCCCGGTGCGGGGCTCAAGGCGGCCGGGGGCCGCGGTGACCGGGAACGCGGCTGTGCCTGCCCCGACCCCGAGTGCGTCGTGCCCGGCGCGCACCCCTTCGACCCCGGGCTCCTGGCCGCCACCACCGACGCGCGCATGGTGCGCTGGTGGTGGTCCAACCGCCCGGACGCCCCGATCATGCTGGCCACCGGCGGCCGGGCCCCCTGCGCGGTGAGCCTGCCGGCGGTCGCGGGGGCGCGGGCCCTGGCGGCGCTGGACGCGATGGGCATGCGGCTCGGCCCCGTGGTGGCGACGCCGACACGGTGGTCGCTGCTGGTCGCCCCGTACACACTCGAACAGCTGGGCGAGCTGCTGTACGCCAAGGACCACGTGCCCAGCTCGCTGCGGTTCCACGGGGAGGGCGGTTATCTGGTGCTCCCGCCGTCGGACACCGGGATGGGGCAGGTGCGCTGGGAGCGCGCCCCGCTCGCGGGGTCGGCGTCGCCCTGGCTTCCCGGGGTGGAGGCGGTGGTGGACGCGCTGGTCGAGGCGAGTGTGAGCGCCCCCGGTGGCGGGGTGTCCCCGCCGGAGTCGGGGGACGGCAGCCGACTGCGGTACTGAGAGCGCCGGGACGGCCCCGGCGTCACTCGTACGGGTGCGAGGCGGCCGGACTTGTACGGGATTCGGGTGCGCGGTCCGCCGGGCGCCCGCTTCGCGCCGATATCGTCGGCGCACCGTCGAGAAGGGGCCGCCATGAATCTCCGTCTGTTCGGGATCGGGGCCGTAGCGGTTGTCGCCGCGCTGGTGCCGCTGGTGGCGACCGCGGGCCCGGCCGGGTCCCCGGACCCCGGCCCCGGCTCCGTAGCGGTGTCCGCGCCCGGTTCCACCTCCGGTTCCGCGCCGGGCGCCGTGCCCGACGCGGTGCCCGGCTCCGAGCCCCGCTCCGCGCCCGGCTCCGGGCGCGGACTTCTGGCCGGAATCGATGGGCCGGACGGCGGCCCGGCCCCGGGGAGCGCGCGCTGCGGACCGGAGCTGACCTCGCCCCACGGCATCGAGGCCCAGACGTGCGTCCTGACCGAGGGGCCCGACACCTGGGCCCGGACGTACTACCGCAACGCGACGGGCGCCGAGCTGCTCTCCGTACTGACCCTGATGGCGCCCGGCGGGCGCACCGTACAGACGCGTTGCACCGTGCCGGCGGACGATGAGCCGGGCGCGTGCGAGTCCCCGCGGGAGCCCACGCGTGGAAAGCCGGGCGAATACACGGCGGTGGCGGAGTTCGCGGAGAGCGGGAAAGCGGAGACCAACCCGCTGTTGCTGCGGTCGGGGAGCAACTCCCCGGAGTCCGCGGGCAGTTGAGGCGCGGCGGGGATGCACGAACGGAAGTCCGCATTCCGCGGAAAGTGAAGCGCCCGGTCGCTGGCGACGGGGGATGCACCAGCGACCGGGCTTCCAGCACCGTAACAAGAGATCGGCTGTTCGCAAATTCGATCTCGCTTATTCGGTCAGGTATTTACCTCTCGGTAGGTGGGTGTGTGGCGCACATCACCGACCGGTCGGAATGTGCGCCACCCCACCTTCCGTTCAGCTCAGCGTCACCTGGCGGTTGGTGAGCCCGGCGCGGGCCCGCCGCTCCTCGCCGGTCAGCGGCGCGTCGGTGGCGAGCGCCGGCGCGAGGCGCTCCGCGAACTCGGAGGCCGGCTGCTCGCACTCCTTGGCGCCCATCGCGCCGGGCAGGTCCCACACCGGCACCATCAGGCCGTGCGCGCGGAACGAGCCGACCAGCCGGGTGCCGTCGCCGAGCGACGACGCACCGGCGGCGTGCAGCCGGGCGAGCGCGTCGAGCAGCCGCTCCTCGGGGTGCGGCATGACCCAGCGCAGGTGGTTCTTCTCGGGGGTCTCGCACCAGTAGGCGGCGTCCACGCCCGACAGCCTCACGGTGGGGATGGCGGCGGCGTTCGCCCGCTCCAGGGACGCGGCGACCTCGGGCGTGGCGCTCTGCGCGGAGTCCGGCACCCAGAACTCGAAGCCCGAGTGGACGACCGGCTCGAAGGCGCCCTCGGGGTCGAGCAGATCCTGCAGGCGCGGGCCCTCGGCGGGCACCCTCTGGGCGGCGACGGGCGTGCCGGGCTCGGCGGCCAGCGCGCGCTGGAGCGTGTCCGCGAGGTCCCGGCTCAGGTCGCCGGACGAGGTGTCGTTCTGGAGCGCCAGCAGCACGGAACCGTCGTCGCGGCGCAGCGCGGGCCAGGCCATCGGCAGCACGGTCGCGAGCGTCACGGACGGCACGCCCTCGGGCAGGCCGCCCTTGAGGTGCAGCGCGGCCGTCGCGGCGGGGACCAGCTCACGCAGCGCGACCCAGTCGCACTCGCCGGGCAGTCCCTCGAAGGGCCGCTGGACCAGCTCGGTCACCGCGTGCGCGGCGGCGCGCCCGTGGCAGGCCTTGTAGCGGCGGCCGGAACCGCACGGGCAGGGCTCGCGGGCGCCGACGACCGGGATCTCTCCGTCCTTCAGCTGCGCCTGCGGCTTCCCGGCCTTGGACTGGGGTCGCTTCTTGCCCATGGTGTCGCTTCTCCCGTAACGGCGGTGCGGCGGTGCGGTACAGGCCGCGAGCCTAGCCGCACCGGGCTGCCGAACGGGCCACTCGACGCGGGTGGGTGGCGGTGGTTCCACGTCGGTTGGCCGCAGTGGTTCCCCGCCCCAGTCGTCGACGGGTCGACTCAGTCGCCGTCCCCGTAGACGTCGTACGCGTCGTACGTGTCCAGGAAGCCGAAGCCGCATCCTGTGGCGGGCCCGGTGACGCGCGTAGCGAAATCGTCGCGGCGATGCCCGTCCGTGAGGACCACCCAGACCGTGACCTCGCCGGCCGCACCGTCGCGCACGCCCCAGTCCTGGGCGAGCGCGCTGATGATGTTGAGCCCACGGCCGCCGCGCGCGGTCACCGAGGGCGTGGCCGGAACAGGGCGGGTGGGACCGCCCCCGTCCGTCACCTCGACCGTCAGCGCGCCCCGGGCGTCGACGCGCCACGCGGCGCGGATGTCGCCGTCACCGACCTCCGCCTGCCCCAGCGGTCTGCCGTGCCGGCAGGAATTGCTGAGCAGTTCGGAAAGGACGAGTACGGCGTCGTCGACGACCGATTCCGGCATCCCGCTGCGGCGGAGCTGCTCCCGCATACGGTTTCTCGCCTCACCCACGCCCGCAGGGCCATGGGGCACGGCCATGCTTGACGACGTGGGCACCTCCTGTGCCACCACCAACGCCACCCCCGAGACCTCCTTCGTCCCACGCCACGGTGTGAATGCCCCAATGGACTGGACCGGAAACCGGCCAATCCGGATACGGTGACGCACTCGGCACGAGCGAACACTCTTCGAACGCGCCAGCGCACTCCCCGTGACGGAAGTGGCGGACGTCACAGACGGCCGAGCTGGGACAGGACCTGCTTGGGGCGATTGGTGATGATCGCGTCCACGCCGAGGCCGGCGCACAGCTCCACGTCCTCGGGTGAGTTCACCGTCCATACGTGGACACGGTGGCCGGCGCGGTGCAACCGGTCGACGTACGCCGGGTTGTTGCGGACGATCCGTACGGACGGCCCGGCGATCCGCGAACCGGCCGGCAGTCGGCCGTCGCGCAGCCGGGGCGACAGGAACTGCATCAGGTACACGGTCGGGATGGCGGGCGCGGCGGCCGCGATCCGGTGCAGCGAGCGGCCGGAGAAGCTCATCACCCGCACCGCGGACGTGGTGCCCGGTGGCGGCTCCGTCAGCCCGAACCGCCCCAGCAGTTCGATCAGCCGCTCCTCGACCTGCCCGGCCCAGCGAGTGGGGTGCTTGGTCTCGATGGCGAGCTCGACGCGCCGGCCGGCGTCGGCGACGAGTTCCAGGAGCCGTTCCAGGGTGAGGACGGAGGTGTACTCGCGGTCGCGCCAGTCCGGACTCTCGTCCGGGTCCTTGCCGCCGCCGAAGTCGAGTGCGGCCAGATCGGCGAGTTCGAGGGCGGAGACGGCGCCGCGGCCGTTGGAGGTGCGGTTGACGCGGCGGTCGTGGACGCACACGAGATGGCCGTCGGCGGTGAGCCGTACATCGCATTCGAGGGCGTCCGCACCATCCTCGATCGCCTTCACGTACGCGGCGAGGGTGTGCTCCGGGGCGTCCTCGGATGCGCCTCGGTGTGCGACGACCTGGATCGTGTGCTGCTGCCGTGCGTGGGTCACCGCGTCATGGTGCCACCACCGGTGGGGGCCCTTCGGCCGACCGTCGATTCGCGTCCGATTCGCCGGAAATAAAGGAAGGGCGCACGATGCACAGCTGCGGCTTACAGTGGCCTGACGGCATGTGGGAAAAGCTGACAGCAACACTTGCCGAGAGATGACGTGGAAACCGAGGAGAACGAGCTGTGAGCACCGAGAACGAGGGCACTGCCTCCACACCTCCCGTGCCGCCCTCCGCGTCCACGCCTGCCACGCCTGCCCCGTCGGCACCGCAGGCACCGGCGCCGGTCGCGCAGCCCACTCCCGGGCAGCCCACTCCCGCCCCGGGGCAGCCCTCCCCGTCCCACGGCGGGGGCGCGCACACGGGTGGCGGCGCGTCCTGGCCCCCGCCGCCGCCGGCCCCGCCCGCCACCGCGGCGTGGGGTGCCCCGGTCCCGTCGGCCGGCCCGCCCTCGGGGCACCGCGCCGGGCGCCGCGGCGGCCTGGTCGCCGCCATGCTCGTGGCGGCGCTCGTCGCGGGCGGCGTCGGCGGCGGCATCGGCTACTGGGCGGCCGAGCGGAACGACAGCTCCGTGACCTCCACGACCGTCGCCGTCGGTGACACCCCCACCGACTTCAAGCGCGAGCCGGGCACGGTCGCGGCCGTCGCCAACAAGGCGCTGCCGAGCGTGGTCACCATCGAGGCGCAGTCCGGCGGCTCCGAGGGCGAGGGCGGCACGGGCACCGGCTTCGTGTACGACAAGGAAGGCCACATCCTCACCAACAACCACGTGGTGGCCTCGGCGGCCGAGGGCGGCGCCCTCTCCGCGACGTTCTCGAACGGCAAGAAGTACGACGCCGAGGTCGTCGGCCGCGCGCAGGGTTACGACGTGGCCGTCCTCAAGCTCAAGAACGCTCCCTCCGGACTGGCCCCGCTGCCGCTGGGCGACTCCGACCAGGTCGCCGTCGGCGACTCGACGATCGCGATCGGCGCGCCGTTCGGGCTGTCGAACACGGTCACCACGGGCATCATCAGCGCCAAGAACCGCCCGGTCGCCTCCGGGGACGGCTCGGGCAGCAAGAACTCGTACATGAGCGCCCTGCAGACCGACGCCTCGATCAACCCGGGCAACTCCGGCGGCCCCCTCCTCGACGCGCGGGGCGCCGTGATCGGCATCAACTCCGCCATCCAGTCACCGGGCGGCGGCGGCCTGGGCCAGTCGCAGGCGGGCTCCGTGGGCCTGGGCTTCGCGATCCCGGTCAACCAGGCGAAGAACGTCGCCGAACAGCTGATCAAGACGGGGCAGCCGGTCTACTCGGTGATCGGCGCGACGGTGAACATGACGGAGGAGGGCGAGGGCGCGACGATCGCCGAACAGGGCGCCGGCGGCACCCCCGCGGTCACCCCCAACGGCCCGGCGGCGAAGGCGGGCCTGAAGCCGGGCGACGTGATCGTCAAGTTCGGCGACCGCGCGATCGACAGCGGCCCGACCCTGATCAGCGAGATCTGGACCCACAAGCCGGGCGACACGGTTCCGCTCACGTACAAGCGCGACGGCAGGGAAACCACGGTCCGCGTCACCCTGGGCGAACGCAAGGGCGACAGCTGACCGGCTGGGCTGCCCCCCGCGCGGCCCCACAGCGGGCGGCGCGAGGTGGGTTGCCCGAGCGGCCCGGGGGACCGGCCGCGATCGGCTTCGCGGCCGGATGCAGGGCGAAGCCGGCGACTTCCCACACCTCGAAAGCCGGCTGTGAGAGGGGCTGCCGAGCAGGTCGGCAGCCCCTCCGCCCTGTGGTGCACCCGACCTCGGGACGTGCCGGGTGTACGGCCCGCCCCCCTCCGGTCGTCAAGACCTCTTGAGGAGTCGTATGCTGGCGCCGTCCCTCCACCGGAACGGGGAGCACCCCATGGCCAAGGCGTACGAGCGGATCGCCGATGAGCTGCGAGAGGCCATCCGCTCAGGTCGGCTGGGGCCGGGAGACCGGCTTCCCGCCGAGACGGACATGGCCGCGCGATACCGGCGCAGCGTGCCGACCGTGCGGGAAGCGCTCCGTCTACTCCAGGACGAAGGGCTGATCGAGAAGCAGCACGGCCGCGGCAACTTCGTCCGGAAGCCGCGGACTCGCGTGCTCCGCACGAATCTGCGCCACCAGTGGGAGAAGAACCGCGCGCGCGAGCCTGAACAGGAGCGCCTGCAGACGGGTGCCACGGAGCACGACACCGGGCTTCGGGTGAACGATCTCGTCTTCCATGCCTCTTACGGTGAGGCCAAGGCCGACAAGTCCCTGGCCGAGGCGTTCGGAGTCGCCGAAGGCACGGCTTTGGTCGAGCGGGTCTACCGGACGCGATACGCGGTGGAGACCGCCCCCTTCGCCCTGGTGAGTTCCTACCTGATCCGCGACATGGTCGCCGAGAACCCGGATCTCCTCGATGAGACCAAGGAGCCGTGGCCGGGGGGCACCCAGAACCAGCTCCTCACGCTCGGCATCGAGCTGGACCGCATCGAGGAACGCGTCACCGCCCGCCCACCCACCCCCGAAGAGGCCGAGGAGCTGGAGCTCCCGCCGGGGACGTCGGTCATCGTCCTCCGCAAGATCTCGTACGACACGGACGACCGCGCCGCGGAGATCTCCGACGTGACGCTGCCCGGCGACCGTACGGAGCTGCTCTTCACCACTCACCTGGAAAGGTGGTGAGTGCCGCCGTGAGCCGGCGCGTCATCATCGTCACCGCTGTCCACGCCCCGTCGGCCCCGTTTCTGCCGGACGCGTACCGGTCGATCTGTGAGCAGGAACTCCCCGACGGCTGGGAGTGGCACTGGGTGATCCAGGAGGACGGCCAGACCGACGAGGTCGCCCCTCACGTCCCCGACGACAAGCGGGTGACTTTCCATCAGGGGCGGCCGGGTGGTCCGGGTGTCGCGCGCATGATGGCGATGGCCCACGCGGACGGCGAGTACGTCAAGGTTCTGGATGCCGACGACCAGTTGTCCCCGGGGGTGCTTGCCCGCGACCTGGCCGCGCTCGAAACGGACGCGTCGATCGGCTGGGCGACCTCCCGCGTGCTCGACCTGTTGCCCGACGGCTCCACCGTCGGCTTCCCCGGCGACCCGGAGCCCGGACCGGTCGAGCGCGGCGCCGTCCTGGAGTACTGGAAGGCGAACGGTTTCCGCGCCCAGGTCCACCCCGCGACCCTCTTCATCCGCCGGGACCTGCTCCTCGCGGTGGGCGGCTGGATGGCCCTCCCGGCATCCGAGGACACCGGACTGCTGATGGCGTTGAACGCCACGAGCCGCGGCTGGTTCTCCTCGGAGGTGGGCCTGCTGTACCGCAAGTGGCCTGGCCAGGCCACGAGCCAGGCCTCCCACACCGACGCGGCCGAGCGCGACGCTCGTATGGCGATCGTGGAGGCGCGGGCACGGACTCTCGCGGACCTTCAGTGGCGCTACCCGGCTGAGCGCTGATCGCCGACCGGGCCCCGTACACGATCTCGCAGAGGGCGGCGGGCACGACGATGACCGTCGTCTCCACGGGCTGCCCCTGGTCGCTGTCACACGTCCGTCGGATGTGCGTGACCAGGGCGGCCTTCCGCATGCCGAGGAGTGATGATTTCTCGGCGCCGGCCGGCCGCGGCTCCGGCTGCTCGGCCGCGTGGCTGACTCGGGGAGGACATGGCCCGGCCCGGATGTCCGATGCGCGGGTATCCGGACCATGTGGCGTCAGGGCAAGGTGTCCGCGTCGACCCTGGAGAAGATCAGATCCGTCTCGCCCGTGAGGGGCCCGACAAGGCGCTCCGGCACGGACGAAGCCCCGTGCAGCGCCGTCACGTAGCTCTCCGGCGTGTAGTCGTTGACGAGACGGTATGGATGGAAGCCGTGGTCCCGCATGATCTCCAGAAGCTCGTCGGGGGAGTCACCGAGCAGCGCCATCCGCTCCGGGGTCACCTCCACCGTGATCTCCACGTCAGGACGGAGGAGCGGCAGCATCGGCACCATCCCCCGCACGACGCTCCCCTCCGCGCCTTCGACGTCGACCTTGATCACGCGTGCTTGGCTGATCTCCCGCGGGCTCAGGAGATCCGGCAGCGGGTGGGCCTCGATCTCGAAGGACGACTCGGCCGGCCCCTCGTAGGGGACGATGCTGTTCGCGCCCAGGTTGGAGGAGCTGGCCAGCACGAACGTCAGAGGCTTGTCGGTGTCCGACACGGCGCCGTTGATCGCACGGATGTTGCCGTACTCATTGAGCGCGATGTGCTGAAGGACTCGCCGGTGGAACACCGGGGACGCCTCGATGGCGATGACGTGGCCTTCGTCGCGGACGAGCCGCGCGGCGAGGAGGCTGTAGTAGCCGATGTTCGCACCGACGTCGACGAACGTGTCCCCGGGGCGCAACCGCCGCCGCAGCCAGCCCGTCATGTTCGGCTCCCAGACGCCGAACAGGTAGAGGTACCGCTGGATGAGGTCCCGGGTGTCAACGGCGACCCGCGCGCCGAACTCGGTACGGGTCACGCGCCGGCGGGGGTGCTCCCGCAGCCGGGGATTGAGGAACCGGCCGGCGAGCAGGGCCTTGCCGAGCGAGCCGGGAGCATCGCGGACGTACCCACGGCCGAGAGTGGTCAGGAGCTCTGACACTGGGGTGCTCATGCGCTCGCCTCTCCGCGGGGGTTCACCGAAACCGTAGCGCTCGGGAGCTCTCTCCTTGTCGGGAGCCCCGGCCAGCCACCACTGCCCTTACGAAGCAGATGCCGGTGGTTCGAAACCGTCCGCGCCCGTCGGTACGACGCCCCTCAGCTGAGCGGGCCGGGACCCTTCGCGGGCCGCTCCTTCTTGACGGGACGACCGCGTGTGCGTCGTCCGCTGTGCCGGCGCCCTCCGCGGGCCGACCGAAGCAGTCGTGGCCCATCGCCGTGATCGGCTGACATTGGCCGGTTGCGAACGGCATGCGATCGCACCCACGCCGGACAGCCCCCGTACCGAACCTACGCGCCCTCCGGATGCCGTGTCGTGCGGCACCGGTCCCTCCCCACGTGGGGACCGGTGCCGAACCACACGAGCGGCGTCGATCCGGGCCCGCCCCGGAGCGGATCGCGTAAGGGCCGGACCCGTGGTCTGTCTGGCCGACGCCCGTAGACGCGCTACTTCGTCGAGATCCTGCCAGCCGTGGCTTCCACCGAGGAGGCTCCGGCAGCGAACCCACGACTCAACCGCAGGTCAGCCATATAAGGTGAGTTTTCCGGTCCGGATGTCCAGGTGCGGGGGAAGTAAGGGGTGGAGGCCTTGAGTTCCGACTCAGGGGCACGCACAGCCTTCGCGGAACGTCTCGCGCTGCTGTACAAGGAGGCAGGCAACCCTCCCCTCAAGCGCGTGGCCGAGGCGGTCGTCCGGCTTCGGCGGGTGGACGAACGTGGCCGGCCGGTGCGGGTGTCCGCCCAGCGGATCAGCGACTGGCGACGGGCCAAGAACGTGCCTGCCCAGTTCGCCGCCCTCGCGGCAGTGCTGCAGATCCTGATTCCCGAGGCACGGCGCTCGCGGCCCGAGCCCGTATCCACGGGCCTGTACGACCTGGCCCAGTGGCAGCGCCTGTGGGAGCGCGCGGTTGCCGATCCCGTCGGCGACCGCGCCCCGACATCCGCGGAACAGGAGGAACGACCCCAGGTCGACGCCCCGACCGTCCCCGGCGGTGTGTGCCCGTACCGGGGGCTGGCTCCCTACCGGCAGCAAGACGCCCGGTGGTTCTTCGGCCGAGAGCGGAGCACGGACGCCCTCGTGGCTCAGCTCCGCGCAACGGAGAAGACGGGTGGCCTGGTCATGCTCGTGGGTGCCTCAGGAGCGGGAAAGTCCTCCTTGCTGAACGCGGGCTTGGTGCCCACCTTGCGGAACGACGCACTGGGCGACGAGAACGGCCGGGCGAGGGAGGTACTCCAGTTCGTGCCGGGAGGCGATCCCCTCGCGGAGCTGATCCACCGGATTCCTGAGCTGGCGCCCGTCGTCTCCGCGGCGGAGGAGCCCGGTACTCCGCGATTCGAGCACCTGGCGAGGGAGGCCTTCACCGCATGGGCGCACCGCCGGACGTCGTCCTCCGCCCGCCCCGTCGTCATCGTGGATCAGTTCGAGGAGGCGTTCACCCTCTGCTCCAGCGAGGCGAACAGGCGCACTTTCATCCAGTTCCTCCACGCTGCGTGCACTCCCGCCGACACGGGTGACCCAGCCCCCGTGCTCGTAGTCCTCGGCATACGCGCCGACTTCTACGAGCAATGCCTCGGATATCCCGAACTGGCCGACGCGCTGCAACACCGGCACATGGTGCTCGGGCCACTGACCACCACGGAGCTCCGCGAAGCGGTGACCGGCCCGGCCAAAGCCGTGGGTATGGAACTCGAGCCGGGGCTGGCGGAGCTCATCGTCCGGGAAGTGAGCGCTGACGGCCCCCGCGGAGGGCACGGCGCGGGGGCGCTGCCGCTCCTTTCCCACGCCCTGCTCGCCACCTGGCAGCGACGGAAGGCGGGGAAGCTGACGCTGGCCGGCTACCGCGCGGCGGGCGGAATCCAGGGAGCGGTGGCGGCAACCGCCGAGCGGGCCTGGTCGAGCCTCGACCCGGGAGCACGCACAGCCGCGAGACTGCTCCTCCTCAGGCTGGTCAGGCTGGGCGAAGACACCCAGGCCACCCGTCGGCGGGGCACGCGGCGCCAACTGGCGGAGGAGTCGAGGGACCCCGACAAGACGGAGGAATCACTCGAAGCACTGGTTCACGCCCGCTTGGTGACACTCGACGCCGAGACCGTGGAGATCACCCATGAAGCGCTGCTCCACGCCTGGCCGCGCCTGCGCGACTGGATCGACGAGGACAGGAACGGAAACCTGCTGCGCCAGCGACTGGAGGAGGACGGCAGGGCCTGGGAAGGCGCCAACCGCGACACGTCACTGCTCTACCGGGGTTCGCGTCTGGAGCAGGCCCACACCTGGGCCACATGTGCCGGTGACGCCAGTCTGACCCGGAGCGCGGTGGAATTCCTGGCTGCTTCGGTCAGGCTGCGCAGGCGCACGGTCTGGCTCAGCCGTGGTGCGGTGTCGGCTCTGGTCGTCCTGGTGGTGCTGGCCGTCGGTTCGGCGGTGGTCGCGTGGCAGCAGCGGGACGACGCCGTCTTCGCGCAGGTCGTCGCCGAAGCCGATCGCGTCCAGTACACGGACCCGTCGTTGTCCGCACAACTCGACCTGGTGGCCCGCCGCTTGCGGCCGGACGACGAAGGTACGAGCAATCGATTGATCTCGATTGTGAACTCGCCGCTGGCCACGCCGCTTCTTGGCCACACCGGCGCTGTCTACCTCACCTCGTTCAGCCCGAACGGGCGGGTCTTGGCCACCGCCAGCTACGACCGGACCGTTCGCCTATGGGACGTGACAGATCCGTCCCGCCCGGAACCACTGGGCAAGCCCCTCGCCGGCCACACGAGTTGGGTGAGCAGCGCGGTATTCAGCCCGGACGGCCGCACCCTTGCCAGCGCTTCGGACGACGGCACGGTCAGGCTGTGGGACGTGCGGGATCCCAGCCACCCGCAGCCGCTCGGCGCGCCCTTGACCGGCCACGACGGCACGATCTATCTGCTCGCTTTCAGCCCGGACGGGCACACTCTGGCCTCCGCCGGTGAAGATCGCACCGTTCGGCTGTGGGACGTGGACGACCCGCGCCGTCCCAAGGCGCTCGGCGCCTTGACCGGCCACACCGACGCCGTGCGCTCCGTGGCGTTCAGCCCCGACGGACGGACGCTGGCAGCCGGTGGTGACGATGACACGATCAGGCTGTGGGACATGGCCGATCCGCATCGCCCGACGCCGATCGACACGGTGCTGACCGGCCACGCGGGCACGGTGCACTCCGTGGCCTTCAGCCCCGATGGCCGCACGCTCGCCAGCGGAAGCGGGGACGACACCATCCGGCTCTGGAACGTGGCCGATCCATCTCACGCGGTACCGCTCGGCGCGCCGCTCACCGGCCACACCGGTCGCATATGGTCCGTGGCCTTCAGCCCCGATGGAACCATGCTCGCCGCCGGCAGCGCCGACAGCACGGCAAGCCTCTGGAACGTCAGCGATCCGGCCTACCCGTCGCAGGTCGGCGAGCCACTCGCGGGGAGCAGCGGCGAGATGTACGCCTTGGGCTTCAGCCCCGATGGCCGAACCCTCGCCACCGGGAACGGCGACAACAAGGTCCGCCTGTGGTCGATACCGACATCGGACATGATCGGCCGAATCGGAGCGTTCCGCCCGGACGGGCGGGTGCTCGCCACAGCTGCGCGCGACGGACGGGTTCGGCTGTGGAACGTGGAGACCCCCAAGCGGCCCGTGCCGCTGGGCAAACCGTTCATGCCCGGGAAGGGTGACGTGCGTTCGCTGGCGGTCTCCCCCGACGGGCACACACTCGCGGTGTTGACGGGAAGCCGCGCAGTGCAGCTGTGGAATGTCACCGAGCCGACTCGGCCTGTCCCCCATGGGCCGCCCGTCTCGCTGCGAACACGGTTCGCCGGGCCGGGCGCGCTGGCGTTCAGCCAGGATGGCCGCATGCTGGCAACCGCCCATGACGACCGCACCATACAGTTGTGGAACGTCAGCGATCCATCCCACCTGCTTCCGCTTGGCGCTCCGCTCATCGGCCACAAGGGGTACGTCAACGCCCTCGTGTTCAGCCCGGACAGCCGCACTCTCGCCAGCGGCAGCGCGGACGACACCGTCCGGCTCTGGAACGTGGCCGACCCCCGTCACGCCGCCCAACTCGGCGCGCCGCTCACGGGACACCTCGGTCCCATCAACGCGCTCGCCTTCAGTCCGGACGGCCGGACATTGGCCAGCGGCAGCGACGACAACACGGTCCGACTCTGGAACGTCACCGATTCCCGCGAGGCGACCCGGTTGGGCTCTCCCCTCACCGGCCACACCGAAGCGGTCGTGTCGCTGACGTTCAGCCCGGACGGCAGCACTCTGGCGAGCGGTGGCAACGACAACACGGTCCGGCTCTGGGACGTCACCGTCCCGTCCGAGGCCGCTCCGATCGGTCAATCGATGAGCCCCAACGCCAAGACAGGCAATTTCTTGTCGTTCAGCCCGAAAAACCACATGCTCGGAGTGTCGAGCGGGACCGATACCGTCCGGCTGTGGAATCTGGACGTCGACGAGGCCATTCGTCGCATTTGCTCGACCACGCGGGGTGTTCTGACGCCGGAAAAATGGCGCGAGTATCTGCCCCGTCTGTCGTACGAGCCTCCGTGCGATCAGTAACAGGGCCTCTGCTCAGCCGACGTCATGTCCCCGGTCGCCGGGCGGGGTGGCTCCGGTCAGCTCTGCAGTGCCCTCGGTTCCGCGTTTTATCCCTGCGGGCCGAGCGCGTGATCCTGATCACAGGACGTTGTGGCTGAGCAATCGGCTCCCGCCGCACAAGCAGCCTTGTTAGTCTTGGCCGCAGCCCGATCGCTGGTGCATCCCCCGTCGCCAGCGGTCGGGCGTTTCCATTTCC
The DNA here is from genome assembly GCF_040612535.1 of Streptomyces sp. NPDC006368. Lineage (NCBI taxonomy): Bacteria > Bacillati > Actinomycetota > Actinomycetes > Kitasatosporales > Streptomycetaceae > Streptomyces > Streptomyces sp. NPDC006368. The sequence goes on along the minus strand of NZ_JBEXQK010000015.1, from coordinate 43,149 downwards.
TGACGCCCCGAAACTCCGTCCCATTCTTGTGGATCACGTGCTCATGGGGGATGCGGCGGTCTCCGCGTGCGGGAGTCGGGCGGAAACAGGGGCTGGCACAGCGGTCACGGCGTCACAGGGCCCCGACTGGGTGAACGAGGCGCTGTGGCTGTGGCGCCTCCCATGTTTCAGTCCATGCCCCGGTCCGCGGGCGTGGAAGGCGCCTCTCGCTCCTGAGATCCTTTGGACATCAAGATGACTTCGTGTCCGGGGGACGCATGGGGAGCACCGAGCAATGGGTCACGATCGCCGCGGTGTTGCTGGGCGCGCTCACCACGCACCTGACGACGTACGCGATGGAGCGGCAGCGCAAGAAGCACGAGTTGGTGACCCGCTGGGACGGCAAGAAGCTCGAAGCGTATGAGGGTTATGTCGACAGTGTCCGTGCCTGCATCTTCCTGGCCGTCCACCTCTACGAGTGCCGGGAAGGTCTGCGCGAGCGGGACAGGACCGATCAGGAGATGCTCGCGGAGATGTCGGAGGCCGGCCGGCTTCGTGGCCGGGCCTTCGAGCGGATCATGCTCCTCGCCGGCGACGATGTGGTGGAGGCGGCTCACGAGCTGAACGCAGTGGCTCTCCAGGTCGACTGGCAGGCCACCGGCAAGGTCGACGGCACCCTGGAGGACTGGCGCGAGCGGAACCGCGCGGCCTTCCGGGCGATCAACAACTTCCATGAGGAGGCGCGCGTCGACCTCGGGGTCGACGGCAGGCTCTCCGGGGAGAAGCATCCCGAGCGGGACCTTCTGCTGCCCGCCGCGCGCCGCGAGGACGACCGCACGGCCACGTGACCCGACCCCGTGGGGTCGGGAGAGGGACTCGCCCACGGCACCCGGATGCGAGGCCGTGGTCGCAGGCCTCGACCCGCTCCGGCGGCCAGTGCGGTGGTCGGCGGCCATCGTGTGGCCGGCCCTCCACCTCCGAAGCGCCCAGCCGGTAGGCTGTAGCCCGCCCCGCAGCAGGTGAAGCGGGGCAGAGGTGGGTTGCCCGAGCGGCCTAAGGGAACGGTCTTGAAAACCGTCGTGGCGCGAGTCACCGTGGGTTCAAATCCCACACCCACCGCGCATGTCGAAGCCCCCTGACCAGGTAAACCGGTCAGGGGGCTTCGTGCTGTGAGCTGCCCGTGGCTGCCCGTCGTTCCCCGGTGCTTACCGCACGATCGGGCACGGGAAGGGCACGGCGCCTTCTATCCGTGGCTCTACTGGGATCAGTCCCTGAAGGGCATACAGGTCGCGCCGTGGCCCGGCGCGTCGGGCAGTCTGTGAACCTGCCCGGTAAAGCACGACGTCGGGGCCATGATCTTCGAGGCTCGCCCCATGGTGGCTGCCTAAAGACGTGGAGCGGACCGGCCCCAGCCACCGCGGGCTACCGGTCTTGCATCTGGCGTGCTCGCCCAACCGCGCGGCCGGCGGCGAGCCGGGGACCGCGCGCGGCGAGCGGAGCGAGCCGCCTTGATGAGGTGGAGAAATCTGTAACGCGTCCCCGCTGGCCCTCGACTACGCCATGGTGAGTGCGTCGGCGATGGCGTGCATGTCGTCCGTGATGGCGTCGGCTTGCGCTTCCGCGAACGGGGCGGCCCGTGGACCCTGGGTGGACCACACCCCACGATCCGCCTCGATCCCGGCACGCCGTACCCGCTCGCCTCGTGGCCCAGGGGCGGGAGGCGGCCCCCGCCGGGGATCGGCCGCGACCGGCTCGACCCCGAGCGCCCGGACGGCCTCCTCCACCTCCAGGAGGTGGCGGCGGGGGCGTCCCTACAACCTGAGACGGAGCCGGGTTCGGGACCTGGGGGCGATCCCCCGGGGGAGGGCGCGAACCTAGCGTGGACCCATGACCGCGACTCCTCGACCCGTCTGCACCGGAGCCTCCACAGCCGCCACCGTGGCCGTCCGCACCGGATATCCGTCGTTCTCGTCGTACGTACGGGCACGGGGGCCCGTGCTGCTGCGGACCGCCCGGTCGCTGACCGCGAATCCGAGCGACGCCGAGGACCTGTTGCAGACCGCCCTCACCAAGACGTACGTCGCCTGGGAGCGGATCGAGGACCACCGCGCGCTCGACGGCTATGTGCGCCGCGCGCTGGTGAACACCCGCACCTCGCAGTGGCGCAAGCGCAAGGTCGACGAGTTCGCCTGCGAGGAGCTGCCCGAGCCGGTCGGCGGGGTGCCCGCGCCCGACCCGGCCGAGCAGCAGGGGCTGCGCGACGCGATGTGGCGTGCGGTCATGCGGTTGCCCGACCGCCAGCGGGCCATGGTCGTCCTGCGGTACTACGAGGACCTCAGCGAGGCCCAGACGGCCGAGGTGCTCGGGGTCTCCGTCGGCACGGTCAAGAGTGCCGTCTCCCGGGCGCTGGGCAAGCTCCGCGAGGACTCGGAGCTGACCCACACTCGGTGATCGGCGGCGCGCGATGTACTCCCGGGTAGTGACATACCGCGTGGTATGTGCGCAGAATCTGCACACCCTTACTGCCACGTAGCGCCCACGGGAGGACGCCGTGCTGAGCACCATGCAGGACGTACCACTGACGGTGACCCGCATCCTGCACCACGGGATGACGATCCACGGTCAGTCGCAGATCACCACCTGGACGGGCGAGGCCGAGCCGCATCGCCGCAGCTTCGCGGAGGCCGGCGCCCGCGCGACCCGGCTGGCGAACGCCCTGCGCGACGAACTCGGCGTGACCGGTGACGAGCGGATCGCCACGCTCATGTGGAACAACTCGGAACATGTCGAGGCATATCTGGCGATCCCCTCCATGGGTGCCGTGCTCCACACCCTCAACCTCCGCCTCCCCGCCGAGCAGTTGATCTGGATCGTCAACCACGCCGAAGACCGCGTCGTCATCGTCAACGGCACGCTCCTCCCGCTGCTCGCCCCGCTCCTCCCGCACCTCCCCACCCTGGAGCACGTCGTCGTCGCCGGCCCCGGCGACCGCTCCCTCCTCGACGGCGCCGCGCCCCAGGTCCACGACTACGAGGAGTTGATCGCCGGCCGCCCCACCACCTTCGACTGGCCGGAGCTCGACGAACGCTCCGCCGCCGCCATGTGCTACACCTCTGGCACCACCGGTGACCCCAAGGGCGTCGTCTACTCCCACCGGTCCATCTACCTGCACTCCATGCAGGTCAACATGGCCGAGTCGATGGGGCTCACGGACAAGGACACGACCCTGGTGGTCGTGCCCCAGTTCCACGTGAACGCCTGGGGTCTGCCGCACGCCACGTTCATGACCGGCATCAACATGCTCATGCCCGACCGCTTCCTGCAGCCCGCCCCGCTCGCCGAGATGATCGAGCGCGAGAAGCCCACGCACGCCGCCGCCGTCCCCACCATCTGGCAGGGCCTCCTCGCGGAGGTCACCGCCAACCCGCGCGACCTGTCCTCCATGGCCCGCGTCACCATCGGCGGCGCCGCCTGCCCGCCCTCCCTCATGGAGGCGTACGACAAGCTGGGCGTCCGCCTCTGTCACGCCTGGGGCATGACCGAGACGTCACCGCTCGGCTCCATGGCCAACCCGCCCGCCGGCCTGACGGCCGAGCAGGAGTGGCCGTACCGCATCACCCAGGGCCGCTTCCCCGCCGGGGTCGAAGCGCGGCTCGTCGGCCCCGGCGGGGACTTCCTGCCCTGGGACGGCGAGTCGGCCGGCGAGCTGGAGGTGCGCGGCCCGTGGATCGCCGGCGCCTACTACGGCGGCGCGGCCGGCGAGCCGCTCCGCCCCGCCGACAAGTTCAGCGAGGACGGCTGGCTGAAGACCGGTGACGTCGGCGTGATCAGCCCGGACGGCTTCCTCACCCTCACCGACCGCGCCAAGGACGTCATCAAGTCGGGCGGCGAGTGGATCTCCTCGGTCGAGCTGGAGAACGCCCTGATGGCCCACCCCGAGGTCGCCGAGGCGGCCGTCGTCGCCGTCCCGGACGACAAGTGGGGCGAACGGCCCCTGGCCACCGTCGTGCTGAAGGAGGGTGCGACGGCCGACTACGAGACGCTGCGCGCGTTCCTCGCCCAGTCGATCGCCAAGTGGCAGCTGCCCGAGCGCTGGGCGGTCGTCCCGGCCGTCCCGAAGACGAGCGTGGGCAAGTTCGACAAGAAGGTCATCCGCCGCCAGTACGCGGCCGGTGAGCTGGATGTGACCCAGCTCTGACACCGTGGGCAGGGGCGCTCCCGCGACGCGGGGGCGCCCCTCGCCGTGTCCTAGTTCGTGCCGATCTTCGCCAGCAGATCCACGATCCGCGACTGCACCTCGGCGCTCGTCGACCGCTCCGCCAGGAACAGCACCGTCTCGCCCGACGACAGCTTCGGCAGCTCGGTCTCGTCCAGGCTCGCCGAGGTGTACACGACCAGCGGCGTACGGTTCAGCTGACCGTTCGCCCGCAGCCAGTCGATGATCCCCGCGCGCCGGCGACGTACCTGCATCAGGTCCATCACCACCAGGTTCGGCCGCGTCTGCGCGGCCAGCGTGACCGCCTCGCTGTCCGTCGCCGCCCGCGCCACCTGCATCCCGCGCCGCTCCAGGGCCGCCGTCAGCGCCAGCGCGATCTCCTCGTGCTCCTCGATCAGCAGCACCCGCGACGGATGCTGTTCACTGTCCCGCGGCGCCAGCGCCTTGAGCAGTACGGCCGGATCGGCGCCGTACGCGGCCTCCCGCGTGGCCTGCCCCAGGCCCGCCGCCAGCAGCACCGGCACCTCGGCCGCCACCGCGGCCTGGCGCAGCGACTGGAGGGCCTTGCGCGTGATCGGCCCGGTCAGCGGGTCCACGAACAGCGCCGCCGGGAACGCGGCGATCTGCGCGTCGACCTCCTCGCGCGAGTGCACGATGACCGGCCGGTAGCCGCGTTCGCTCAGCGCCTGCTGCGTGGAGACGTCCGGCGCGGGCCACACCAGCAGGCGGCGGGGATTGTCCAGCGGCTCGGGCGGCAGCTCGTCGTCCACGGGCTGCGGCGCGGGCTGGTTGGTGACCTCGACCGCGCCGCCCGGGCCGTCCAGCGGCTCCGGACCCTCGGCCGCGTCCTCGTCCGGCGCTCCTATCTCGTAGGCCCGCCCCTCCGTCTGCGGGGACAGCCGCGACTGCGGGAGCGGCCGGGCGGTGGCCGTCTCCGGTACGGGGCGCTCGCCCTCCGCGGGCGGTGTGGCCAGCTTGCGCCGCCGCCCGGAGGGGCTCGGCGCCTGCTGCTGGGCGATCTGCTGCGCGAACGGCACGCCCTGACCCAGGGTGCGCACGTTGAACGCCCGCCCCTGGCCCTGCGTGGAGGAGCTCGTCTCCTCACCCGCCGCGGACGCGGTGCCGGCTCCGGTGCCGTGCGGCGGTGTGGGAGACGCGGAGGGCGCGGGAGACGCGGGCGCGGGGGGCGCCGGTGCCACCGGTGCCGTCGGCGCCACGGGCGTCACCGGCGGCATCTCCGGCGGAAGCGGTACGGATCCGGTCCCGGTCCCGGTCCCGGCGGTCGTCTCCTGGGCCGCCCGCCGCCGCCCCGTGGGCGGGGCGGCGGGCCCGGCGGTGGGCGGGGTCGCCGGCGCGGGCGCGGGCGCAGGACCCGGCACGGGCGCCGACGGCTGTACGGGATGCGGCTGGGGCGGCGTGTGGTCGGCGTCCGGCGCGGTGCGTACGGCGTCGTGGCGCCCCTCGTCCCCACCGTCCCGCCGGTCCGCCTGCGCGGGCGGCAGCGCGAACGCCGTACGCCCGCCCTCGGCGGGCGCGGGGCGCTCCTGCGCCGCGCCGAGCGCCCGTCGGGCGCGCCGTCCGGTCGGCTCCACCTCGGCACCCGAAGGCGCCGCGGCGGCGGTCAGCGCGGGAAGCCCGCTCGCCGGCACCGCCACGGAGGCGTGCGCCGCGTCCGCGGGCACCCCCTGCGGCGGCACCGTCTGTCCGCGTGCCGCGCGCCCCTGAGCACTTTCGGCGGCCGTCATGACCGAGCCCTCGGCCGGGGCCTCGACCGCCGCGATCTCCGCCGGGCTCGGCCGCCCGCGCCGCCGCCCGGTCGGCTTGGCGGCCACGGGGTCCTCGACCTGTACCGGGCTGTCCAGGAACGCGTCCGTCGAAGCGCGCCGCGCCCGCCGCCGCCCGCCCCCGGAGGTCCCGCCCCCGGAGGTGTCCCCGCTCTGCTGCGCGGGCACGACCGGAGCCACGGCGTCCGGCACAGGAGCCGCCCCTGGGACCCGGGCCGGAGCAGCGGCCTGGGCGGCCGTGTCCGGGGCCAGGACCGGGGAGGGGGTCGGCTTCACCGTCCCGGCGCCCTGCCCCAGCGGCACCTCGAGTACGTACGCGTGCCCGGTCATCCCCGGTACTTCGTGCGTCTGGAGCACACCGCCGTGCGCCCGGACGATCCCGCGCACGATCGGCTCGTGCACCGGGTCGCCCCCGGCGTACGGCCCGCGCACCTCGATCCGTACGACGTCACCGCGCTGGGCGGCGGCGACGACGATCGTCGAATCCACGTATCCGCTGCCCGGGACCGTCCGGGTCTTGCCGGTCGAGTCGACCCCGGCCACGTCCGCGATCAGGTGCGCGAGCGCCGTCGAGAGCCGTACGCCGTCCACCTCGGCCTCGATCGGCGGCGCGTGCACGGCGAACTGCACCCGGCCCGGTCCGATGAGCTCCACCGCGCCCTCGACGCCGGCCGCGACGATCCCGTCGAGGAGCGCCTTGGTCTTGTGCAGCCGCTCCTGGCCCACATCGAGCCGCTGGTAGCCGAGGACGTTGTCGACGAGCGTCGTCATCCGGGCGTAGCCGGCCGCCAGATGGTGGAGGATCTGGTTGGCCTCGGGCCACAGCTGCCCCGCCGGGTCGGCGGCGAGCGTGCCCAGCTCGGCGCGGAGCTCCTCCAGCGGACCGCGCAGCGACTCACCGAGCACGGCGGTCAGCTGGGCGTGGCGCGCGGCCAGCGCCGCGTACCGCTCCTCGCGCTGCTCGACCTCGACGGCGTGCCGCTCGCTCCGGTCGGCCAGCTCCGTGGCATGCCGCTCGGTCAGCGCGGCGACCTCCGCCGTGTGCTGCCCGACGAGCTCCTCGTAGGGCCGCCGGTCGGTGAAGGTCATCACCGCGCCGACGAGCTGGTCCCCGTCCCGTACCGGCGCCGTCGTCAGGTCCACCGGTACCGGCGAGCCGTCCTTCGCCCACACCACCTGCCCGCGCACCCGGTGCTTGCGGCCGGAGCGCAGCGTGTCGGCGAGCGGCGACTCGTCGTACGGGAACGGCTCGCCGTCCGCACGCGAGTGCAGCATCAGCGGGTGCAGCTCCTTGCCGCCGAGGTCGCTGGCGCGCCATCCGAGGATCTGCGCGGCGGCGGGGTTGACAAGCACGATCCGCCCGTCGGTGTCCGTGCCCACGACACCCTCGGAGGCGGCGCGCAGGATCATCTCGGTCTGCCGCTGGGAGCGCGCGAGTTCGGCCTCGGTGTCGAGGGTGCCGGACAGATCGCGCACGACGAGCATGAGGAGCTCGTCACCCGTGAAGGGATTCCCACCGGCTCCGTACGAGTCGTACGCCTCGCGTCCGTCCTCCAGGCTCGCGCTGGTCACCTCGACCGGGAACTCGCTCCCGTCCGTACGCCGCGCGATCATCCGGGCCGGCTTGGTGCGCCCGCGCTCGTCGGCGACCTCCGGGCGACGCATCGAGCCGGGGATGAGCCGTGAGTCGAAGACCGGCAGCAGATCGAGCAGGCCCCGTCCCACCAGCGCCGTACCGGGAGACTCGAACATCTCCAGGGCGATGGTGTTGGCGTTGACGACCGTGCCGTTCGCGTTGACGAGGACGAGCCCGTCCGGCAGCGCGTCGAGTATGGCTGCGAGGCGAGCAGCGCCTCGGGATGGCCTGCTGCTCACGACGACGCTTCCTCCCACTGACCTACTGCCACCCCTCGGGCCGGGGTCTGTCACTGGAGGGAGTCTAAAGGCAGGCGCTACGGGCGCGACGGCGGATGAGCGGGACCCCTCGGCGAAGGTTGTGTGCGCATTTCAGCCGAGGGCGCCCCGGGCAGCCCGTCGGGGGACCCCGGGGAACCCCGGCGAGCAGGGACTATGCCCTCGCAGACGGCAGTACCGGCTCCAGGGTGTCCCAGCGCGCGATCTCGCATCCGTTGGTCCGTTCGAAGTGGGCGTCGACCCGCTGACCGCGCCACGTCCCCGTGATGTGCGCGGTCGCGTCACCGCCGTGCTGCATGGTGCACAGCTGGTCGCCGCCCACGGGGGCGAAGGGGTCCTTGCCCTCCTGCGACAGCTGCTCCAGCCGGTCGCAGGAGCCCTGCACCTTCGGGTGGTTGCCGGTGGCCGTCCGCGTCCCGCACTCCAGGTCGAACGTCCCGTCCTTGGTCGGATCCCCCGAGCCGGACACCGTCACGGTCAGGGAGTCGGTCGCCGCGAACAGCGGCAGCGAGGGAAGCTCCGGCACGACGGGCCCGGTCGTACCGGCGAGGGCGGCGGGCGCGGCGGCGGCGAGGGCGGCGATGGACGCGGCGGTGGTGAGGACGAGACGGCGCAGCATACGAACTCCAGGGGTGCGGAACCACGAAACCGTCGGGACGTCCGGGGATCCGGCATCCCTCACCTCACTAACGCTGCACCGCCCCGCGCGTTGCGCAACCCGAAAGCCTTTGCTCTGCGCCCCGCACGCCTAGTACCGTGGGGACCGATTGGTGACACCCCCTGCGACTGTGTCATCATCTGCACGCACCACTCGCGCCCGCGCGGGTATGCACTGGAGGCGTCGCCTAGTCCGGTCTATGGCGCCGCACTGCTAATGCGGTTTGGGTCTTAAAGCCCATCGAGGGTTCAAATCCCTCCGCCTCCGCCGCACCACCCGAAGCCCCGGCCCCACGGCCGGGGCTTCGGCCGTTCCGGTGGTCGGTTCGCGGCTGATCCCGGGCCGCTCCTGTCGCCTCCCGGCGACCCCCTCCCACTGGCTCTGGATCTTGTCCGGCGGTGTTTTCGCAGGTCAGAGGGGGCGCGGGTAACGGATTTCGCGTGACGGCGCAGGTCATGTAATGTTGTTCCCGCAACGCCGACCGGGCAGAAAAGCCCGGGAAGCACAAGCACTCGTAGCTTAACGGATAGAGCATCTGACTACGGATCAGAAGGTTGCAGGTTCGAATCCTGCCGAGTGCACAGCAGGCCGGAGGCCCTCAGGAGAGATCTTGAGGGCCTCTGGCTTTTGCCTTGACGGCAGTGTGTGACGGCAACCGCCTCTGCGAGCCGATCAGACGGCTACGAAGACACCGGCCGCGCCGTCGTCATCGTCCGGCCCGTTGCCGTCACCCCTCAGCGCGTCCCCGACGCGGTCGAAGGCGGAGCGCTGGGAGTCCAGCCGCACGAAGGTGTAGATGTCCATGGTCACGCGGATGGAGCTGTGGCCCAGAACTTCCATGATCATGAGGGCGTCGGCGCCCTGTTCGTGGAGCAGGGACGCGCACGTGTGGCGCAGGTCGTGGAAGCGGACCTTGCGGACGCCGGCGCGGGCGGACAGGGCCTCGAAGGCCGATTCAGGTTGCGGGGCTCGATGGGAGTCCCGTTCTTCGTCGTGAAGACGAGGCCCTTCCCCGTCCCCTTCCAGTTGTGGCCCGCGGCCTTCTGGTCGGCGATCTGCTGGACGCCTTGCCAGCCACCCCACGGTGAGCACGGCCGGAAGGAGCGCGGCGCCCTCCAAGTCCGCATCGGTCACTGCGGATTGCCGTTCAACCAGCCGTTCCCGGTGGCTGGCCTCCTGCCTATCCGCCAGGCGGGGCTGGTGGCAGCGCTCAGACTGCAACGTGGCCGAGACCGTGACGGATTGGGGAAGCGTGGCTGGGGCCGGTGGGTGGTTGCTGGAGACACACATGGCGGGTGCTTGTTCGGCACACCCGCCGGCGTGGCTGATTCTGTGGCTGAGGTCGCCAACGGCACGGGTCAGCTGACCAGAGAAGGCGGCGCGGCCTGGAGCTATGCCGATGTGGTGTGGGTGAAGCCGAGGGGGGTGAGTCCTTCGGCCCGGCACAGGCGGTCGGAGGGGCCGTCGACCTCGGTCTGGAGGAGTTGGTAGGCGGCGCCGCGGCTCTGGCCCCAGTGCATAGCGGCCCGCCACAGGACGCGTCCGAGCCCCTGGCCTCGGGCCTCGGGCAGGACGGCGAAGTATTGGGGCATGAGCTGGGGGCGTCCGATGGCGTCGGGTTGGATCTCCATGGGGCCGATCGCGCCCACGATGCGGCCGTCGACGGTGGCGGTGAGGACCGGGCCGCACCGCCGGCCGGCCTGCATCTGCGTGTGGAGGAAGGCCAGGCCGTCGGCGGCCATCGCCGCGGCGAACGGCGCGAAGGTTCCCTGCACAGCGGCCGGCCAGTCGGTGACGGGACGGACCGGGCCGCCGGGGTCGGGGCAGGGGCCGCCGGTGAAGTCCTTGAGCTGGATGCGGGTGCCGCGCGGGTGGGGGGTCTTGGGGCCGAGGGGGCGTACGACCCGGGCGTTGACCACGTCGTACCCGGCGGCGAGCTTCGCGGCTAGCTCGGCGGCCTCATCCACGACGTCGTCGGGGAACCCGTAGGCGAAGACCTTCACAGTGCCGCGTCCGTGCCGGGTCAGGGTGGGGATGAGGGTGCGCTCAGGCTGATGCACCACGTCCTCGCGAAGGACTTTCTCGTCCTTCTCGCCGCCCCAGCGCCGGTCCTTGTCGTAGGGCAGGAAGCCACCAGTGTCGGCCGCTCGCAGGACGTCCTCAAAGATCCCGACGGTCAGGGCGTCGGGGTGGACAGGACCGAGAGTCGGCACGATCGGCGCGGTCAGTTGGGGCCGGAGCCAGTCCCAGCGGAAGAACATGAGCGGCACCCTAACGGTGAGCCAACCAGGGCTCAGGCCCCGACGCGAGTACGCCGGGGCCTGAACGGAGTTGACCGGTTCGTCTCGGTCAGTGGGGGTTGTCGTCCCCGGCGTCGCAGGAGCACTCCGCGCTCTCCACGATCACGTCGAGGTCCTGGACGGCGGTGATCGACGCGGTCGCGACGGGCGGGGCGGCGCGGCGGGCCGAGGTCGGCGGGCTGGGCAGGATGGTCACCGGTACGGGCGGGGTCATGAGGCGTTCTCCTTGTCTCCGTGCTGGCAGTAGCTGTGCAGCGGCGCCTTGGCCTCCTGGTAGTGCTTGGCCAGGGGGCGGCAGACCCGGCAGGTGCCGGACAGGGCGCAGCCCTCGCACCCTCCGGTGCGAAGCATGAGGCGGTCGGCGATGGCGCCGAGCCGGGTGAGGCCGTCGATGCCTTCGGCCATGAGGTCGATCTGGTCGTCGCGGCCGACCTTGCAGATCGAGACCTTGGCGTGGGGGTCGGCGTGGAAGAAGGTGTGTCCCGCGTTGCAGCCAGCGAACGGCTTGCGCTGCCGCAGGTGGGCGGCGGACTGGGCGAGCAGCGGCTCTCCGCCGCCGTAGATAGTGGGCGTCATGTTCGTGTAGGCGTGGTTCTCGACGTTCCACTCGTCGGCGAGGGCGGCCATCTCGTCGGCCTCGGAGGCGTTGTCCTCGGTCACCACGACGTTGATGCGCAGCGGCAGACCCGCCTCACGGGCGGCGTCCATGCCGCGCCGGAACGCCTTCCACGCCCCGCGGCGCTGGGTGAGCGTGTCGAAGGACTCCTCACTCGCCCCGTACATGCTGACCACCAGGCGGTACGGCGGGCAGTCCCGGAAGAGCTTGAGGAGGTCCGGTCGCCAGAGCAGCGAGCCGTTGGTGGAGAGGGTGAGCATCATCCCGGCCTGCCAGGCGTACCGGTAGGCACCTTGAAAGTGGGGATCCATGGTGGGCTCGCCGCCGGTGATCTGGAGCCAGAGAACACCGGCCTCGCGCATGATGTCCAGCAGCCGCACCTTGTCCTCCCAGCCGAGGCCAGAGAACGGGCGCTCGCCGAGGTAGCAGTGCTTGCAGCCGAAGTTACAGCCGAGGTTGATCTCCCAGGAGGCCCGGCAGTAGCCGTACGCGGACGGCTCGCGCACCAGCACCGTGCCCTGCACGGGTTGGCCGCCCAGGTCCAGGCCCCACACGTCGGCGGCGGCCTGCACCGCCCAGGCGGGAAGCGACTCACCGTCGGCAGCGGCCTGGCGCAGGCCCTCGAAGTGGTCGGCCGAGATTCGGGCGCCGGCCCTTGCTCCCGGCTTGAGGAGAAGGTGTCCGTCGAGGAACGGTGAGGCGATCAAAGCGTGGGCCATCGGTGGCCCTCCTTCCGGATCACAGAGCGGGACAGCACACGGGACTCCTGGTGGCCGGCAAGGCAGTAGATCTTGCCCAGTCCGTTACAGGTGCCGCAGGTCTTGCCGGACGAGTTGGCGCCGCTGCCACCGCAGTCCCCACACTGTTCGTTGCGAGGCGAGCGAGGGGGCCGGGTCTTGTGCGGGCTCACGATCAGCTGGTGCACGAGACTTCCTCCAGGGCGTCCCAGGTGTGCTGCATGGCGTGGTCGGCGAACAGACAGCAGCCCTCACCGTCAGGACCCGGGGCGGCCACCGGGCAGTCCGGCAGCACGACAAGTTCCGCCTCGTCCACCCCGTGCAGCGGAGCCACAGCGCGGTCCCGTACGCTCCGGCGTCGGTGAGGAGACCGAAGTGCTCACCCTCGTCGTGCGCGGACAGCTGACACTGCACGGCCCTGCCGATGTACGGGGCGGCCGACCTCTCCCGCGCATCCCGTGCCAGGTTGAGGGGCACCCGACGCCAGTGCACACACCGCATCACGACACCATCCGGAAGGACCCGATGGCATTCCGGGCCTGCTGCGAGCAGCGGGGGCAGACGCAGGGCGGGTAGCGACCCGGATTCTCCGGAACCACAGGGTCCTCGCCCACGCGTACCTCCGTGAGAGGCCCCCACGTCTGGCCGGAGTCGCGGGAGACGCGCAACGTCATCCGTACGTCGTCCTGTCTGTTCGCCATGGCCAGGAGCATCGCGATCCACGGACCCGGCCAGAAAGGCCAAGCGGATTACCCAACTTGGGTAACATCACCCTCGGTTGACCAAGTGCAGCGATCCGTAGTCCTCATGCCGGAGCGTGCCCGCTGCCCGAGCCGTCTCGCTCGAAGGAACTCCCGGTCAGCCTGCTCACGGACCCAGTGATGATCAAGGCATGCCAGGCCAGAGACTTCGGCCGCATCTTTCAGCTGGTCAAGGCACGAGCAGGCATCTATCCATCAATGATCGCGCGACGCTGCGACCTGACCCCGAGCCGCGTGGGTGAGGTAATCGCCGGACGGCGACAGCTGCTGCACATGGACGTGATCGAGCGGATCTCGGACGGATTGCGCATTCCCGGACACATGCTCGGCCTCGCCCGACGCTCTTGGGAGACGCCACCCAGCCTGACGGTCACGCCCCGCGAACCGGCCGAGGTGCCGACCTCAGCCGTCGAACCACTGGCCGCCGGACTACCGGGGGCGGACGTCGACAGCATCCTCGCCCTGGCAGCCGAGCGGGATCTCAGCGCCTCGACGCTGGACGCGCTGCATTCGTCGATCGCGGACTACTGGCGCCGGGACGACGAGCACGGTGGCGAGACCTTACGGCCAGCGGTCGTCGGCCAGCTCCGCTACGTCGTCGATCTCCTCAAGGAGCAGCGTCCGGATCCTCTGCGGGACGGCCTGCACAGCATCGCGGCCGAGCTGGCCCGGCTCACCGGATGGACCTACTTCGACGCCCGCCAGTACAACCAGGCACGCGCCTACTTCACCGAATCCCTCGGTCTGGCCAAGGCCATCGACGACCGCCAGTTCATGGCCAACGTCCTCGCCTGCATGAGCCTCCAGGCCACCTACCAGGACAAGCCCGGCGACGCCCTCGCACTCGTCACAGCCGCCCAGGACCAGGCCCGAACGGCCGCGGGGACGACACCGCGCGTGCTGGCCATGCTCGCGATGCGCGAAGCCTTCGCCCACGCCACGCTCGGCAACCACGGTGCGACCCACACCGCGATCTCGGAAGCCCACACCCACTTCGGACGGATCAGCACCGGTGATCCGGACCCGGCCTGGGTCGCCTACTTCGACGAGCCGAAGCTGATCGTGGACACCGGTATCGCGCACGGCCGCCTGGGCGAAGCCGCCCTCGCCGAACCCCTCATCGCGGACGCGCTACGCCGCGAGCACGCATCGAACCACCGGGGCCGTGCCTTCCACGCCTTCTGGCTCGCCCGCACCCAGCTCCAGCGCGGCAAACTCGACGAGGCGTGCCACACGGCCATGGACGCCTTGGCCCCGGCGGCGGCCGTCAGCTCGCAACGAGTCGCCGGCCACCTACGGGAGTTCTACGAGCAGCTGGAACCCTTCCGCCGCGAACCGGCCGCAGTGGCCTTCGAATCCCGGCTCCGGGAAGTGCTGCCCCGTCAGATCAGCGGATCGCCTCGTCCATGAGCACGTAGAGCAACCCGACGAGGGAGCCGCTGCTGACGATCTCGCGCCGGTCGATCATGCCCCGCACGTCGGCCAGCGGGATCCACTCGATCCGGTCCGACTCGTTCTTCTCTGTCGGCGGACCCTCGTACGTCGCCCCGTCGGCCCGGAAGACGTGGTGCTGGGAGTCGGTGATGCCGTTGGCCGGCTCGGCATAGATCAGCGGCTTGATCGGACCAGGCCGCCAGCCAGTCTCCTCCAGGACCTCACGGGCCGCAGCTTCGGCCGGCGTCTCGCCCTCCTCGACCAGACCCATGGGCAGCTCCCACGCCCAGGCGTTCGTGATGAAGCGGTGCCGCCACATCATCAGAACTTCACGCCGGTCGTTGACGACGGCGGCCACGGCTAGGTGCCGGAGCTTGACGACGTGGTGCTCCCAGCGGTTCCCGTCCGGCGTCTCGACGTCGGTGAGCCACAGGTTCACCCAGCTGTTCTCGTAGATCGGACGTTCCCCGTGGATCTTCCACTGCATCGCTGCGGCCCCTCTCGATCGACCTCCAGCATCGCAGAACGAGCCTCGAGGACAGCGGAGTTCGGCGACTTAGTGTCAATCTGACCAATAGAGGAGGTCATCCCTACTACAGGAGAGGTGGCAAACCGGTATCCAGCTCGGCCTCGCTCCGCCCGGACGATGAGGAGACGGGCGAGGAGGCGAAGCGGTTCGACCTGATGGCGTACGGTCTCCAGCTCGCCGCGCTGGAAGGCGGCAAGGACTTCGCCAAGCTGCGCACGAAGATCCAGGACATCGCCTCCAACCTGCTCACCAAGACCAACATCCCGGCGGTCGGCGAACAGGCCGAGCTGCTGGAAGCGGTGGCGGGCGAGGAGTGGTGGAACGACGTGACACTCCCGATGCTGGAGGACATGCGTCGCCGTATGCGTCGGCTCGCCCGGCTCACCGACCCCAAGATCAAGCGGAACGTCGTCTACACCGACTTCGCCGACACGCTCGGCGACATCACCGAGGCCGAGATTCAGGGGATGCCCCAGGGCACGGACGAGCAGCGCTTCAAGCAGAAGGCCAGGGCCTACCTCCTGCGCCACGAGGACCAGCCCGTGGTGCGCAAACTGCGTCTCAACGAGCAGATCACTGAGCTCGATCTCGCGGATCTGGAGGAGATCTTTCTCACAGAGGCCATCGCTTCCCCGGAGGATCTCGACGAGGTGCGGTCTTCCGGCGGCCTCGGCCTGTTCGTGCGCGGGCTGTGCGGGCTGGATCGGTAGGCCGCGCAGAAGGCGTTCGAGGCCTTTTGCGCGGGGAAGCAGCTCACTCCCGCCAGCTCGACTTCCTGACGTTGATCATCGATACGGTGGCCAAGCGTGGAATTCTGGGGCTGGGCGACCTCTACGAGGACTCGTTCGCCGATCTTGCCCCCGGCGGCCCCGACGACCTGTTCACCGGTGAGGAACTCGAAGTGCTCAATGTCATCTTCAAGGAACTGGAGCGGACAGCCAGGCCCACCACCTTGGCGGCCTAGGCTCGGCGTCGCGGTGATCGCCTACGCTGCGAGCCGGTGCCACTGATCCGAGCTGACGGCAACCCTGACGGCAACGACGGCACACAGAAGCCGTTGATCACGACCGCCAGCGATCAGCTGAGAGGAAGGCGGAGCCCCCGCCCAACCGCCCGCCCGATCCTACGGATCAGAAGGTTGCAGGTTCGAATCCTGCCGAGTGCACAGCAGACCAGAGGCCCCCGGAGAGATCCGGGGGCCTCTGGTGTTGTGTGGCGGCGTTGCTAGGTTCACGGATCATGTGGACTGAACAATCGCCGACCGAACAATTGCCCTCCCGCGTCCTCCGTGTTGCCGCCGCGCAGGCGTGTCCGGTGGCGGGGGATGTGGAGGCCAATGCCGGGGTCGTCGCCGCCATGGTGCGGGAGGCCGCCGAGGGTGGGGCGCGGGTTGTCGTCTTTCCGGAGAAGTTCCTCACCGGGTACGAACCGGGGCTGATCGCGGCCGAGCCGGAGCGCTGCGCCGTTCAGGTGGAGGACGGGCGGCTCAGGGGCGTTCAGGAGGCGTGCCGGGAGAGCGGGGTCGTCGCGGTGGTGGGGGCCGCCGTCCACGACGGGGTGGGGCTGTACGTGTCGGCCCTGGTGATCGACGGGGACGGGCGGCTCGCGGGGCGGTACGACAAGCAGACGCTGTTCGCGGCCGAGCGGGAGGTGTACCGGCACGGGGAGGCCGGCTGCACCGTCGAGGTGGACGGGTGGCGGCTCGGGCTCGGGGTCTGTTACGACGCGGGCTTCCCGGAGCACGCCAGGGGCGCCGTGCTCGACGGGTGCCACGCGTACCTGGTCGGGGCGCTGTTCGGCGTCGGCAAGGGCCACCACGAGTCGCGGATGTGGTTCCCCGCGCGGGCCTTCGACAACACCATGTACGCGGTACTCGCCAACCACGTGGGCCACACGGGCGGCTGGCACACCTGTGGCGGCAGTGCCGTATGGGGTCCGGACGGGCGGCTGGTGGTGGAGGCCGGGCCGGACAAGCGGCAACTGGTCTTCGCGGACCTCTCTCCGGACGTCCTGCGGGCGGCCCGCGCGGCGCACACCATGGTGCGCGATCTGCGGGACACCTCGTCGGCGCCGCGCACGCGGTACCGCCTGTGACGCGGGCTCTGGGGCTGCGCTGGCGGGACGGCCGGCCCGTGCTCGCCTGGGAGCGGGGGCGCGTGAGCCCGCTGGCGTACGGACGGGAGATCGGGTTCCGGGCCGTCGGGGAGCGGCGGTGCGCGGGGGCGCGGGGGAATCCGTGTGCGCTGGGGGCGCTCGTGACCGGGCGCAGTACGGGAGGGCTGTGCCCGGAGTGCGCGCGGCTGGAGCGGGCGCACTCGGTGGCGGCGGACACGGTGGCGGACGACCCCCGTACGTACCGGGTGTACCTCGCCTGGTTCGGGCCGGGGATGGTCAAGGTCGGCATCACGGCGGAGGAGCGGGGCGACGCGCGGTTGCTGGAGCAGGGGGCCGTGGCGTTCACCTGGCTCGGGCGCGGGCCGTTGATGGCGGCACGGCGTACGGAGGGGGTGCTCGGTACGGCGCTGGGGGTGCCCGACCGGATTCCGTACGCCGCGAAGCGCGCGGCTCGCGTGGCTCTGCCGGGCGTGCGGGAGCGGGCGGCGGAGGTGGAGGCGCTGTACCGGCGGACCCTGGGGGTGCCCGGGTGGGAGGAGACGCTGGAGCGGATGGAGGCGCGGGTCGTCGACCACGTGGGCGTGTTCGGGCTGGAGGGCGTGGACGGGATCGACGGGGTGGTGCGTGAGCTGGTGGCGGGCGGGGACGTGCGTGGCGTGGTCGCCGGGGTTGCCGGGCCCGATGTGCACCTGGTCGACTCCGGGGGGCGGCGGCTCGTGCTCGACACGCGGCTGCTCAAGGGCTGGGACCTGGTCGCGGGCGGCGAGGGCGTCACGGTTCCCGTGGTACGCGGGGAGAAGGGGGCACAGGGTGGGCTTTTCTGAGCGGTCGCCCGGCGGTGAGGCCGGGCCCGGACCTGGCGGCGGGGTGGAGGCGGCGGCCGTCAGGGCGTTCTGGGCGCGGCTCGGGCTGCCCGGGCTCGTCGACGTGCACACGCACTTCATGCCCGAGCGCGTCCTGCGCAAGGTGTGGGCGTACTTCGACTCCGTCGGTCCGCTGACCGGGGTCCCGTGGCCGATCGCGTACCGCGAGGAGGAGGAGCGGCGTGTCGAGCTGCTGCGGGAGTTCGGCGTGGTGCGCTTCACCTCGATGCTCTATCCGCACAAGGCCGGCATGGCGGAGTGGCTCAACGGCTGGGCCGCGGAGTTCGCCGCGCGGGTCGAGGGGTGCCTGCGGACGGCGACGCTCTTCCCCGAGGAGGGCGTCGAACGGTACGTGCGGGAGGCGGTCGAGGGCGGTGCGCGCGTGTTCAAGGCGCATGTGCAGGTGGGGGCGTACGACCCGAACGACCCGCTGCTGGACGGCGCCTGGGGTCTGCTGGCCGAGGCCGGCGTGCCCGTCGTCATGCACTGCGGGTCCGGGCCCGCGCCCGGCGCGTACACCGGGCCGGAGCCGGTCGCGCGGCTGCTCGCCCGGCATCCGCGGCTGCGGCTGATCGTCGCGCACATGGGGATGCCGGAGTACACGGACTTCCTGGACCTCGCCGAGCGGTACGGGGAGGTGCGGCTGGATACGACGATGGCGTTCACCGACTTCGGTGAGCGTTTCACGCCCTTCCCGGCCGGCGAGCGCGGGCGGCTGCTGGAGTTGGGGGAGCGGATCCTGCTCGGGACCGACTTCCCCAACATCCCGTACGCGTACGCGCATCAGCTGGAGGCGCTGGAGCGGCTCGGGCTCGGGGAGGAGTGGCTGCGGGCGGTGTGCCACGACAACGGGGCCCGGCTGTTCCCGTAGCCCGCCGTGGACGGCCGCGCCCGTCGTCGGACGATTGTCGCGGCTGTCGGCGATCGCCGGCGGATGTTTTCTCAGGTGTTTCACAGGGACGCGCAAGGGTCCTCTCAGAGCCGGCCGCGACCGTGGCCGTATGCGTACCCAAGTGTTCAGGCCGGACGGCGGCCCCGTCCGGGTGCTGGTCGTCGACGACGAGGCGTCGCTCGCCGAGCTGATGTCGACGACCCTGCGGTACGAGGGCTGGGAGGTGTGCAGCGCGGGTGACGGCGCGGGGGCGGTGCGCGCGGCGCGCGCGTTCCGGCCGGACGCCGTCGTCCTGGACATGACGCTGCCCGACATGGACGGGGTCGCGGTCCTGGGCGGGCTGCGGCACGAACTTCCCCGGGTGCCCGTGCTGTTCCTGACGGCGAGGGGCGCGGCGAAGGAGGGCGGGAGGGGCGCGGCCGGGAGCCGGATCGCCGGGCTGACGGCCGGCGGGGACGACGTCGTCACCAAGCCGTTCGCCCTGGAGGAGGTCGTGGCCCGGCTGCGCGGGCTGATCCGGCGGTCCGGAGCGGCGGAGAAGGCGCGGAACGAGTCCCTGCTGGTGGTGGGCGACCTGGTGCTCGACGAGGACAGCCACGAGGTGACGCGGGGCGGGCGGTCCATCCATCTGACGGCGACCGAGTTCGAGCTGCTGCGGTTCCTGATGCGCAATCCGCGGCGCGTGCTGAGCAAGGCGCAGATCCTGGACCGGGTCTGGAGCTACGACTTCGGCGGGAAGGCCAACGTGGTGGAGCTCTACATCTCGTACCTGCGCCGCAAGATCGACTCCGGCCACCCGCCGATGATCCACACCCGGCGCGGCGCGGGATATCTGATCAAGCCGGGTGAGTGACGGGGTGGGCGGGCTTCCGGGGAACCACGGGCCGGACCGACCTGGGAAAACGCGCCCCGGAAAAGCGTTATACAGCGTACGGGAGTCACTTGTACGGTGTGCGGGACCGACTCCCTTACACCGTACAAGGAGCTGCCCGCATGACGGCGACCACCGCCGGCAGCCAACCGGCCGCCGCCCCCACCGCCCCCACCGGGGGCGGCCATCCGCAGCGCTGGCTGATCCTCGGGGTCATCTGCCTCGCCCAGCTGACCGTGCTGCTCGACAACACCGTCCTCAACGTCGCCATCCCCTCCCTCACCGGTGAGCTGGACGCCTCGACCTCCGACGTCCAGTGGATGATCAACGCGTACTCGCTCGTGCAGTCCGGACTGCTGCTCACCGCGGGCAACGCCGCCGACCGCTACGGCCGCCGGAAGATGCTGCTCACCGGCCTGGCCCTGTTCGGCCTGGGCTCGCTGGCCGCCGGCCTCGCCCAGAGCTCCGGGCAGCTGATCGCCGCCCGCGCGGGCATGGGCATCGGTGGCGCGCTGCTGATGACCACGACCCTCGCCGTCGTCGTGCAGGTCTTCGACGACTCCGAGCGCGTCAAGGCCATCGCCCTGTGGTCCACGGTCAGTTCGCTCGGCTTCGCCGCCGGACCGCTGATCGGCGGCTTGGTGCTCGACCACTTCTGGTGGGGCGCGATCTTCCTCATCAACATCCCGGTCGCCCTCATCGGGCTCGTCGCCGTCGCCGCGCTCGTACCGGAGTCCAAGCACAAGCAGGGCGACCGCCCCGACCTGCTGGGCGCGCTGCTGTCCACCATCGGCATGACCGCGCTGGTGTACGCGATCATCTCCGGGCCCGAGCACGGCTGGACCTCCACCCGGGTCGGGGTCTCCACGGCCATCGGCGTGCTCGTCCTGGGCCTGTTCGCGCTGTGGGAGCTGCGCACCCCGCACCCCATGCTGGACATGCACTTCTTCCGCAACCAGCGCTTCGTCGGAGCCGTCGCGGGCACGATCCTCGTCGCCTTCGGCATGACCGGCTCCCTGTTCCTGCTCACGCAGCACCTGCAGTTCGTGCTGGGGTACGGGCCGCTGGACGCGGGCCTGCGCACCGCGCCGCTCGCCCTCACCGTCGTCGTACTGAACGTGGCCGGCGTCGGGGCGCGGCTGCTGCCGAAGCTGGGTACGCCGTGGACCATCGCCCTCGGCATGGCCATGGTCGCGGCCGGACTCGCGGCGATCGCCGTCCTGGGCGGGGCGCACGGGTACGGCGGGATGCTGCTCGGGCTCGTCGTCATGGGCGCGGGCGTCGCCCTGTCCATGCCGGCCATGGCCAACGCCATCATGAGCGCGATCCCGCCGGAGAAGGCGGGCGTGGGCGCCGGCATCAACGGCACCCTCGCCGAGTTCGGCAACGGCCTCGGCGTCGCCGTCCTCGGCGCCGTACTCAACTCCCGCTTCGCGTCCCTGGTGACCGCCGCCGGCGTCTCCGCCGCGTCCCTGCCGGCGGCGCTGGCCGCGGCCGGAACCCCGGCCGAGCGCAGCCGGGTCGCCGACGCCTTCGCCACCGGCCTGGAGACCAGCCAGCTCGTCGGCGCGGTCGCCGTCCTGGCGGGCGGCCTGCTGGCGGCGCTGCTGCTGCGGCGCGCGGAGCGAGGCGATCGACCGGAACCGGGGCGGGCATAGCATCGGGGGTCAGCAACGAGGAGGAACGCCCATGGTGTCGGCAGCCGACCGCGTGAAGCGCCCGGCACGCGCGAGCGTGTGGCTGGAGGACGGCAAGGGGCGGCGCGGCCGCAAGGCCGAGCAGCCCTCCGGCCTGGACCGCGAGAGGATCACGGCGGCGGCGGTCCGGCTGCTCGACGCCGAGGGGCTGGCCAAGTTCTCCATGCGGCGGCTCGCGGCGGAGCTGAACGTCACCGCGATGTCGGTCTACTGGTACGTCGACACAAAGGACGACCTGCTGGAGCTCGCCATCGACGCGGTCTTCGGCGAGCTGTCCCTGCCCGACCCGGCCGCCGCCGAGAACTGGCGCGTCCAGCTCCGCCGACTGGCCTCCGGCTACCGCGACCTGTTGGTGCGCCACCCGTGGGTGTCATCGCTGATCGGCCGGTTCCTCAACATCGGCCCGCACTCCATGGCCTTCACGCTCTGCGTCCAGCAGGTCATCGGCAACGCGGGACTGCCCGCGCGCGGGCAGACGGGCGCCATGTCGGCGGTGTTCCAGTTCGTGTACGGCTTCGGCACCATCGAGGGCCAGTTCATCCAGCGGTGTGCGAGCGCGGGCATGAGCCAGGACGCGTACTTCCGCGAGGCCATGGGCCTGATCATGGAGCGGCCGGGCTACCGGAAGGACTTCGCGCGCGCCTCGGAGCTGATGGCCGCGCGGGGCGGCGACACCGTGGAGGACATGCGCGAACGCGACTTCGAGTTCGCGCTGCGGGTCCTCATCGCCGGTATCGAGGCGATGACGACCGATGACGACCGATGACGACCGATGACGACCGAGGACGGACCTGACGGACTGACGGGCTGACGGCGGACCGGGGCCGGGGCCGGGCCGAGGGGCTAGACGGCCGGGGCCGCGTCGCCCTGGACCGCCTGGATGTCCAGCTCCACGCGCAGCGTCGTGCCGATCGCCGAGATCCCCGCCTGCACCACCTGGTTGTAGCGCATCGCGAAGTCCTCGCGCCGCAGCTCCGCAGTCGCGCGGAACGCCGCCCGCGTGCCGCCCCACGGGTCCGGGCCCGTGCCCAGGTAGGTGAGGTCCAGGTCCACGTCACGGACGACGCCGTGGAGCGCCAGGGAGCCGTGCACGGTCCAGCGGTCCGGCCCGGCGGGGCTCAGGCCGTGACTGGTGTAGGTGATCTCCGGGTACACCTCCACGTCCAGGAAGTCCGGCGACTTCAGGTGCTTGTCGCGCAGGGTGTTGCCCGTGTCGACGGAGGCCGCCGAGATGACCGCGTCCACGCGGGACGCGGTGAGGTCCGGCGCGATCTCGATCCGGCCGCCGAAGTCGGTGAAGCGGCCGTGCACGCTGGAGATGCCCAGGTGCTGGGCCACCGCGCCGACCGACGAGTGCGCCGGGTCCAGCGTCCAGACGCCCGGCGGGGGGAGTTCGACGCCGCCCGCGCGGGCCAGGACGACCGTGCCGACGTCGGCGCGCCCGCTCGCCGTCACCAGCGCGGTGGACGCGGCGGGGGCGTAGCCGACGGCGGTGACGATGACCGTGTACGGGCCGGGGGCCAGCGGCGCGTCCGAGGTGACGGCCCCCTCGGCGTCGGCGTCGGCCCGCAGCACCTGCGCGCCGGTCATGTCGGTCACGGTGACGACCGCGTGCTGGACCGCCCAGCCGTCGCGGGTGCGTACGTGTGCGTGCAGTGCCATGCGGGTTTCTCTCCTCGTACGAACGCCCCGTGGGAACGCCCTCGTGCGAACGTCTTGTGCGAAAGGGGCGGCAGGCCGTCCCCTGCCTGCCGCCCCTGTGCGTCCCGGCCGCGCCTCCGCTCGACGCGCGGCCGGGCGTCCGGTTACTCGCCGGGGTGGGCGAGTTCGATGTCGTGGCCCTCGACCCCGCGGCCGGCCACGGTGAGCGCGCCGGCCACCGGCGGGTAGCCGGTCGCGATGACCGTGTACTCGCCCGCGTTCAGGTCGGCGAAGCCGTACGCGCCGTCCTCGCCCGTCGTCGCGGTCGCCACGACGTTCCCGGCCGCGTCGACGAGCGTCACCCGCGCGTCGGCCAGCGGGCGGCGGTCCGCCCCGGCGCGCACCGTGCCCTGGAGCCGGGCGCCGGAGTGCAGCAGCGCCTCGACCCGGGTCACGCCCTGGCCGCCGATCTCGACCGGCAGGGCGAGCGGCCGGTAGCCGTCGGCGTTGACCGCGACGGTCACGGCGCCGGGCACGAGCTCGGCGAAGGTGAAGGCGCCGTCCTCGGAGGACGTACCGGAGGCGAGGACGTCGCCCCGCACATCGGTGACGATCACCATCGCGCCGTGGACCGGCGCCCCGCCGTCCGCGGCCCTGACCACGCCGGTGAGTCCGCTCGTACCGGAGAGCAGGATGTCGTACGAGAGGGCCTCGCCGCCGACGACGATCGTGGACGCCTGCGGCTGGAAGCCGTCGGCGGAGGCGATCAGGACGTACGAGCCGGAGCCCGGCGCGTCCAGCGCGTACGTGCCGTCGGCGTGGGCGACGGCGCGCCCCAGCTGCCGGCCGCCGAGCGAGATGAGGGTGACGGCGGCACGGGTGACCGCGGTGCCGTCGGCCGTACGGACGGTGCCGTGCACGGGGGTGCCGGTGCCGTGGACGGTCGTGTCCACGTCTGCGGCCATGCCCATGTCCTCACCCATGCCCCTGTCCTTCTCCGTGCCGTCCGTGTTCCGGGCGACGGTGTCACCGGCGGCGGGGGCCACGGCGGGCGCGGCTGTGGCTTCCTTCGCCGCGTGCTGCGGCGACGCGTGGCTCTTCAGGGCGACCTCCTTGATGAACAGGGTCACGAGGAAGGCGAGCAGGGCGAAGGGCGCGGAGTAGAGGAAGACGTCGCCGACGCCGTGCCCGTACGCGGTCTCCATGACCGTGCGGATCGGGGCCGGCAGCGCGTCCAGGTCGGGGATGCCCCCGCCGCTCGTACCGCCGTGGCCGAGCGCCGCGCCCTTGGGGCCCAGGTCGGCGAGACCGTCCTGCACGTAACGCGTGACCCGGTTGGCCATGACCGCGCCCAGCGCCGAGACGCCGATCGCGCCGCCCAGGGAGCGGAAGAAGGTGACGACGGAGGAGGCGGCACCGAGGTCCGCCGGGGCGACCTGGTTCTGGGTGCACAGGACCAGGTTCTGCATCATCATGCCGAGGCCGAGGCCCAGGACGGCCATGAAGACGCCGATGTGCCAGTACTCCGTGTCGTACCGGATGGTGCCCAGCAGCCCGAGGCCGGCCGTCACCAGCACACCACCGCTGACCAGCCAGGCCTTCCAGCGGCCCGTCTTGGTGATGACGAAGCCGGAGACGGTGGACGAGACGAACAGGCCGGCGATCATCGGGATCGTCATGACGCCGGACATCGTCGGCGACTTGTCGCGGGCCAGCTGGAAGTACTGGCTGAAGAAGACCGTGCCGGCGAACATCGCGACACCGACGAAGAGCGACGCGAGCGAGGCGAGCGTGATGGTGCGGTTGCGGAACAGCCGCAGCGGGATGATCGGCTCGCTCGCCTTCGACTCGACGAGCAGGAACAGCGCGCCGAGGACGATCGAGCCGCCCACCATGGCGCACGTCTGCCACGACAGCCAGTCGTACTTGTCACCGGCGAAGGTGACCCACACCAGCAGCAGGGAGACCGCCGCGCTGATGAAGAGGGCGCCGGCCCAGTCGACCTTGACCTGCCGCTTGACCACCGGCAGCTTCAGGGTCTTCTGGAGCACGATCAGCGCGATGATCGCGAAGGGGACACCGACGTAGAAGCACCAGCGCCAGCCGAGCCAGTCGGTGTCGGTGATGACGCCGCCGAGGAGCGGGCCGCCCACGGTGGCGACGGCGAAGGTCGCGCCGAGGTAACCGCTGTAGCGGCCACGCTCACGCGGGGAGATCATCGCGGCCATGATGATCTGGGCCAGGGCGGTGAGACCGCCGACGCCGATGCCCTGGACGACGCGGCAGGCGATCAGCATGCCGGTGTTCTGGGAGAGCCCGGCCACCACGGAGCCCGCGACGTAGATGACGAGGGCCGTCTGGACCAGCAGCTTCTTGGAGAACAGGTCGGCCAGCTTGCCCCACAGCGGAGTGGTGGCGGTCATCGACAGCAGGGCCGCGGTCACGACCCAGGTGTAGGCGCTCTGGCCGCCGCCGAGGTCGGAGATGATCTCCGGAAGGGCGTTGGAGACGATCGTCGAGGACAGGATGGCGACGAACATTCCGAGCAGCAGCCCGGAGAGCGCCTCCATGATCTGCCGGTGGGTCATCGGCGCGCCGCCGCCACCGTCACGGGTCTTGGCGTGGCCGCCCCGCACACCGGGTGGTGTGGTCGTAGCCATGAACTTCCTTTACGTCGTTGTTGCGGGTGTACGGGTGGTGGCGTGGGCCCGGCAGTCCCCGAAGGAGTCCCGGAGGCGGGCCAGCATCGCGGTGAGGTGTCCGACCTCGTCGTCGGACCAGTCCTGGAGGTTGTGGGCGACCAGGTCCGCCGTGCGGCGGCCGAGGTCGTCGAGCATGTCCTGACCCGTCGGGGTCAGCCGCAGGATGCGGGAGCGCTTGTCGCCCGGGTCCGGCAGCCGTTCGATCCAGCCTCGGTCGGCGACGTGGGCCACGTGTCGGCTGGTGACCGACATGTCGACGGCGAGCAGCTCGGCGAGCCGGCTCATCCGCATGTCGCCGTGGCGGGCGAGGAGCGAGAGCACGGCCGCCGACCCGCCCGGGCACTCGGCCGGGAGGACCCGGGAGAGCCCGCGCTTGACGGCGCCGATGGCGCTCAGCTGCCGGGCCAGCTCTTCGTACTGACTCCGCTCGGCCATGGGACACCCCCGAAACATCTTGTTGCTTAGGGCAACCATAGGCAAGGTTGGTTGCTACAGGCAAACTAAAAAGGGGCGAACGCGGCTAAAGTCCTGGCAAAGGAGATCATGGGTTGGGTCAAGCACGCGGGTTCGCTAGGGTCCTGACCCATGGCACACAACCCCCACGCTCCGCAGGGCCCCGAGGGCAACTACGACCCGGCCGGCAGCACGCAGATGTTCCGCGCCTTCGTCGACGAGGGCACGCCGCAGCGGCGCCGGGAACCGGCCCCGTCGGGTTCGCGGGCCGGCCTGATCGCGGGTGTCGTCGCGGCTGTCGTGATCATCGCCGCGGTCGCGTGGCTCGCGCTCGCCTGACCGCTCGCGGCTGAGCGCACGACGGCGGCGCCCTGCCCGGCAGGGCGCCGCCGTCACCGTCACCCCTCGGGGGTGACCGGCAGTCAATTTGTTCGGTCGGGGGTGCTGTTGGGCACCCTCAGTCGGAGATGAGGCCCTCGCGCAGCTGCGCGAGCGTGCGCGTCAGCAGCCGGGAGACGTGCATCTGGGAGATGCCGACCTCCTCGCCGATCTGCGACTGCGTCATGTTCGCGAAGAACCGCAGCATGATGATCTGCCGTTCCCGGGGCGGGAGTTTGGCCAGGAGCGGCTTGAGCGACTCCCGGTACTCGACGCCCTCCAGGGCGCTGTCCTCGTACCCGAGCCGGTCCGCCAGCGAGCCCTCGCCCCCGTCGTCCTCCGGGGACGGCGAGTCCAGCGACGACGCCGTGTACGCGTTGCCGACCGCGAGCCCGTCGACCACGTCGTCCTCGGACACGCCCAGAACGGCGGCGAGTTCGGGCACGGTGGGCGAGCGGTCCAGCTTCTGTGCCAGCTCGTCGCTCGCCTTCGTCAGCGCCAGGCGCAGCTCCTGGAGCCGGCGCGGCACGCGCACCGACCACGACGTGTCGCGGAAGAAGCGCTTGATCTCGCCGACGACGGTCGGCATCGCGAACGTCGGGAACTCCACGCCGCGTTCGCAGTCGAACCGGTCGATCGCCTTGATCAGCCCGATCGTGCCGACCTGGACGATGTCCTCCATGGGCTCGTTGCGGCTGCGGAAGCGGGCCGCGGCGTACCGCACGAGGGGCAGGTTCAGCTCGATGAGCGTGTCGCGTACGTACGTACGCTCCGGGCTGTTCGGCTCGAGGACGGCGAGCCGCTGGAACAGGGAGCGGGACAGCGTGCGGGTGTCGATGGCTTCCGGCGCGGCCGACGCCTCCAGGGCGTCGGGGAGCTCGGGAAGCGGGGCGGGCGCGCTCACCACGGCCACCGGCACGGTGTCGGGCACCGGCGTGAGCTCGGACGCGTGCGCGAGCTCGGAGCCGGGCGTGAGCGTGAGCACCTTCGAGCTGCCCTGTTCTGCGGACATGCCACCCCCTTGAGGTCGCGGACGGTCGCGTGGGCCGCGACCATCGGAGGAACGCAGCCTCCACCTGAATACCGGAGCCGAGGCTGCGGCAAACGCGGTTCCAGCAGAATGTCACATGTCGGCAACACGCTGTAGTGACTTGTCGACAAGAAGAGGGCAAATCTGCGCAGGAAACAGGGGGTGTGCGGCTTTTGAGCCGCCTGAAGTGGGGCTATACAGGTCTACCCGATCCAGCTATGCCTCGATCCTGTTTGCGGATCTCAATCGGGCGAAACTGCGCGCCAGGAGCCTTGACACATGCATCTGCGAGACGCCGAGTTCCTGGCTGATCTGAGACTGGGTCAGGTTGCTGTAGTAGCGGAGCATCAGGATCCGCTGCTCCCGCTCGGGCAACTGCACGAGCAGATGCCGTACGAGGTCCCGGTGCTCGACGCCCGCCAGGGCCGGGTCCTCGTACCCCAGCCGGTCGAGCAGCCCCGGAAGCCCGTCGCCCTCCTGCGCGGCCTCCAGTGAGGTGGCGTGGTACGAGCGCCCCGCCTCGATGCAGGACAGCACCTCCTCCTCGGAGATCTTCAGCCGCTCGGCGATCTCGGCGGTCGTGGGCGAGCGGCCGTGAGCCGTCGTCAGGTCCTCGGTCGCGCCGTTCACCTGGACCCACAGCTCGTGCAGCCGGCGCGGTACGTGCACGGTCCGCACGTTGTCGCGGAAGTACCGCTTGATCTCGCCGACGACCGTCGGCATGGCGAAGGTCGGGAACTGCACCCCCCGGTCCGGGTCGAACCGGTCGATCGCGTTGATCAGACCGATCGTGCCGACCTGGACGACGTCCTCCATGGGCTCGTTGCGGGACCGGAAGCGGGCCGCCGCGTACCGCACCAGGGGGAGGTTCGCCTCGATGAGCGCCCCGCGCACCCGGTTGTGCTCCGGCGTGCCGGGCTCCAGGTCCTTCAGCTGGGCGAAGAGGACCTGGGTGAGTGCGCGGGTGTCCGCCGCCCGCCCCGATGGCTTGGTGCGGGCCTCCGACTCGTTCTGGGGCGGCACCTGTTGAGGCGTCGTACTGGCCGGCACGTCCACGCCACCCCTTCGCGATCAAGTACGGTCAACTGATCCGTCAAAAGCGGTCATAGCATCACAAGACATGTCCACTCTGTGCAAGCACCTGATAACGCCGTGTTGACCGCGCGGAAGAGACATGACAAAGCCCCGCACCATCACGGAACAGGTGCGGGGCTCGGGCTCGGCGGGCGGCGGCGGCCCGCCGGCGCTCAGAACTCGTAGTCGGCGATCACCCAGGTGGCGAACTCACGCCACTGATCGGCGGCGGCCTGATGGGCCGGGTGCTCGATGTAGCGCTTCAGCGCGTCCGTGTCCTCGACCGCCGAGTTGATGGCGTAGTCGTACGCGATCGGCCGGTCCGTGATGTTCCAGGCGCACTCCCAGAACTTCAGCTCGGGAATGAGCCCACCGAGCTCCTCGAAGGCCTTGGCGGCCTCGACGACGCGCGGCTCGTCGCGGCGCACCCCGTCATTGAGCTTCAGGAGGACCAGGTGGCGGATCACAGCGGACTCCTAGTTGACGAGCTCGGTCATGAAATCGCCGACGCCCTGCGCGGCGCTCGAAATGCCCTCGAACCCTACCTGGACGAGGTCGGCGGCCCGGTCGGGGGAGTTGATGATCGTGTACAGCACGAAGACCACGACGACATAGAGCCCGATCTTCTTCGCTTGCACCATCGGCCCGGTCTCCCCGTCTCTCCCCTGCGAACCCGTGGGCGGTCGCGTGAGTCTAACCGAGCCCTCCGGGGCCAAGACCCTGGCCACCGGGGCCCTTTACGGCACCGGGAGGCGGACGCGCGAAGGGCCCCGACGCCATGCGCCGGGGCCCTTCACACAAGAGCGGTAGCGGAGGGATTTGAACCCTCGGTGACTTGCGCCACACTCGCTTTCGAGGCGAGCTCCTTCGGCCGCTCGGACACGCTACCGAGAGAGAGCTTAGCCCAAGGGTGCCGGTTCGCCGAAATCGATACTCGGCGTCGCGGCGGCGCGGTGGCGGGCACCGTGTCGGCGGCGCGTCGGCGGCGCGGTCGGCGCGGTCAGCGGTCGCGGAAGAAGCGCGTCAGGAGCGCCGAGCACTCGTCCGCCAGCACTCCCCGGATCACTTCCGGCCGGTGGTTGAGGCGACGGTCCCGTACGAGGTCCCACAGGGAGCCGACCGCCCCGGCCTTCTCGTCCATCGCCCCGAACACCAGCCGGTCCACCCGGGACTGGACGAGCGCGCCCGCGCACATGACGCACGGCTCCAGGGTGACGACGAGCGTGCAGCCGGACAGCCGCCACTCACCCGGCCGTCGCCCGACACCGCCCTCGTCCGGGGCGCTGCTCGCCGCCCCGCTCAGGCGCTCGGCCGCCCGTCGCAGCGCCAGTACCTCGGCGTGCGCCGTCGGATCGCCGGTGGCCTCGCGCTCGTTGTGCGCGGACGCGAGTTCGGTGCCGTCCGCGGCCAGCACGACCGCGCCGACCGGCACATCGCCGGCCCGCGCGGCTCGCTCGGCCTCCTCCAGCGCCCGGCGCATGGACGCGCGCCAGGGATCGCGTACGGGATCGAAGGGGGTGGGCTGGGGGTGTACGGAGGGCACTAGCGGACGGTCTCCAGCACCTCCGCGGCGCCGAGCGCGTCCGCGATCTCGCTCAGCGCGTCGGTGTCGAGCGCCAGCAGCTCCTTCTCGGACAGGCCGAGATCGTCCAGGATCAGGCGATCCCCGACCGGCTCCGCCGGTACGGTCTCGGCCGTCACCTCCGCATCCTCCTCCTCCTCGTCAGCCGGTTCGCCGTCCTCGGTGCCGTCGAGGTCCAGCGCGTCCAGGTCGGGGGCGTCGTCGTCGAGGTCGTCGCCCAGCAGTTCCTTGGTCAGGATCTCCCCGTACGAGGAGCGGGCGGCGGCTGCGCCGTCCGAGACGTAGATACGAGGGTCGTCCTCACCCTCCACGCGGACGATGCCGAACCATGCGTCCTCCTGCTCGATGAAGACGAGCACTGTGTCGTCGTCCACCGAGGCCTCACGCGCCAGCTCGGTCAGATCCGACAAGGTCTCCACATCGTCGAGCTCTGTGTCGCTCGCTTCCCACCCGTCTTCGGTGCGCGCGAGCAGTGCGGCGAAGTACACCGTGACTCTCCCACTGATCAGAGGTGTGACGATCGGGCGGCACGCTCCTGAATGCCCCGCCCACTCGGCATCGTGGCAGATGCGAGGCCTTCAGGAGAGGTGTTCCGCTCTTGCGTCGTGCACCAGTCTGAGCCCGATACGCGGTCCGTGTCACCCGGCATCACCAGCGGAAGGTGCGCATACGCATCGCCTGGCGCATCCTGGCGGCCCTGGCGCGGCGGGGCTGGACGCGGTCGCGCAGGGCCTTGGCCTCGTTCAGCTCGCGGAGGAACTGCGCGCGGCGCCTGCGTCGCTCGGAGTCGGTCTCCGCCGGCTCCTCGCGCCGCTTCCTTTTCTCGCGCCGCTTCGTGTCCCCGCGACGCTTCGGGTCTTCGTCTCGTGGGTCTTCGGAGTCCGGCATCGCGACCACCACCCCCAGGCTGGGTCCGTCCTGACCTCCCCACCTTCCCTCCAGGGCAGGGGTTGATGCCAGTGCGGGCTACTGTGGAGTCCATGCGGATCCACGTCGTCGACCACCCGCTGGTGGCGCACAAACTCACCACGCTGCGCGACAGGCGCACCGACTCCCCGACCTTCCGGCGTCTCGCCGACGAGCTGGTGACCCTGCTCGCCTACGAGGCCACCCGGGATGTGCGGACCGAGCAGGTCGACATCGAGACCCCGGTGACGGGGACGACCGGCGTGAAGCTGTCGAGCCCGAAGCCGCTGGTGGTGCCGATCCTGCGGGCCGGCCTCGGCATGCTCGACGGCATGGTGCGGCTCCTGCCGACCGCCGAGGTCGGCTTCCTCGGCATGATCCGCGACGAGGAGACGCTGGAGGCGTCGACGTACGCGACCCGGATGCCGGAGGACCTCTCCGGGCGCCAGGTGTACGTCCTGGACCCGATGCTGGCCACGGGCGGCACCCTGGTCGCGGCGATCCAGGAGCTGATCAAGCGCGGTGCCGACGATGTGACGGCGGTCGTGCTGCTGGCGGCGCCGGAGGGCGTCGAGGTGATGGAGCGCGAGCTGGCGGGCACGCCGGTCACGGTCGTCACCGCCTCGGTCGACGAGCGCCTCAACGAGCACGGCTACATCGTGCCGGGCCTCGGCGACGCGGGTGACCGCATGTACGGCACGGCGGAGTGACGACCGGGGGCGTAGCCCCCTTTCACCCCGGCATCCCCGGGGTGCCCGCACGACCTGGCTGTACCTAGCACTTCGCGGAGGGCGCGGGCGCGGGCTTGGCCAGGGTGGCCAGGGCCGCGGTCGCGTCCTTCGGCGGTGTCAGGGCCGTGAACGCGGTGCCGATGATCAGGTCCACGTCGGCCGTCTGCCGGGTGTCGGTCCTGAGCGCGGCGCCCTTCAGCTGCGTACCGAGGACCGGGAAGGCGCCCTTGGTGGCCTCGGCGGCGCCCAGCAGCAGTCCGGCGCCGGGCACCTTCTTGTCGTACGTCACGGGGGCGTTGCCGACCTTGCCGATGGCGAAGCCGCGCTTCTTCAGCTCGTCGGCGGTCGTCTTGGCGAGCCCGGCCCGGGGGGTCGCGTTGTAGACGTTCACCGTGATCTGGGCGGGCTTGAGGGGCACCTGGACCGGGGTGGCGAGGTCCTGGGCGGCATTCTGGCGGGGCTTGCAGGCGGTGGCGGCGGCCGTGGTCCGCTTCCCGCTTCCGGCGCCGCCACTGAAGGCATCGACGAGCTGCAGGGTTCCCCAGCCGGCCAGGCCGAGGGCGACCACTGCGGCGAGTGCCGCGAACACGAGCCGGCGGCGATGACGGGGGCGGCGCATGCGCGGGTAGGCGTTACCCGTGATGCGGTACTTTCCGCCCATACCCGGGGGAGTGAGCATGCTCATGGGCGCAGCGTAATGCGGCCCGGTGACTATGCCTACTAAACGATCAATCGATAGGGCCGGACGGGTCGGAATGGCCCCGAAAGGCTGAGCCGAGCGACTCCCTACGACCGGCGAGGCGGGGTCAGTCGAGCTCCAGCACGCGGGCGTGGAGCACCTGCCGCTGCTGGAGGGCCGCGCGTACGGCGCGGTGCAGCCCGTCCTCGAGGTAGAGATCGCCCTGCCACTTCACGACGTGCGCGAAGAGGTCGCCGTAGAAGGTCGAGTCCTCGGCGAGGAGCGTTTCCAGATCCAGCTGACCCTTGGTGGTCACGAGCTGATCGAGGCGGACCGGGCGCGGCGCGACATCCGCCCACTGCCGGGTGCTTTCCCGGCCGTGGTCGGGATACGGCCGCCCGTTACCGATGCGCTTGAAGATCACACGGAAAGCCTACCGGGCGACCGGCGCCCAGCGCAGCCACGCGGCGCCGACGGGCGCCGTTGTGATGCCGATGTGATGCGGGGCGAGGGTCGCGCGGCCCCGTGTACCGGGGCGGGCGTGCGGGGCGGTCGGCGCGACGGATTCCCCCGAAGGGGTGCGCGCCGCGGGCGCGCCACGGGAGGGGTCGCATGGCGACTCTCCCGCGGCGCGCCCGGGGGCGATGCCTGGTGGTGCGGGGGGTGCGTGGGCCCGTCCGTTCCTGCCGGACGCGCTCTGCTCGGTGGTCCTAGTCGCTGACGTCCTACTCGGTGACCTCGTGGTCGTGGTCCTCGTGCAGGCCGCCGCCGCTGCCCGCGTCGCCGTCCGTCGGGACGACCTCCACCGGCTTGCGCAGCGAGCTGAGGTCATGGGCGTAGGTGCCCACGGCGTTGGCGATGACGTCGATGTTGGCGTCGAACGCGGTCATGTTGACGTTGTTGATGTCGTCGCACTTGGCGTGGTAGCACGCGTCGTACGCGACCCCGGCGGTGCCGCCGAACTTCTCCGCCTGCCGTTCGGTCTTGATGCCCTCGGCGCCGGTGAACGTACCGCCGGACGGGATGCCGACCGCGATGAACGGTCCGTAGTCGGAGCGGCCGGTGAAGTCCGTGCCCTCGTGCGGGAGGCCCTGCTTGTCCATGAACGCGTTGATGTCGCGCTCGATCTGGGCCGAACCGGCCGGGCCGGCGGGCGCGCCGACGCCGTCGGAGTTGTCACCGTCGTACACGAACAGGCCGTAGTTCGGCGAGGCGATCATGTCGAAGTTCAGGTAGAGCTTGACCTCCTTGCGGTCGAGCTCGCTCATGTTCTCGACGTAGTGCTCGGAGCCGAGCAGGCCGTTCTCCTCCGCCGACCACCAGGCGAAGCGCACCTTGTTGGTGGTCCGGTCCTTCTCCTTGGACTTGGCGAACTTCAGGGCGACATCGAGCAGGCCGGCGGAGCCGGAGCCGTTGTCGTTGATGCCGGGGCCGGCGGTCACCGAGTCGAGGTGGGCGCCGAGCATCACGGTGTTGGCGGCGTTGCCGCGCTGCGTCTCCGCGATGACGTTGTTGGTGGAGCGGGTCTCACGGAGCTGGCGGACCTCGAAGTTCACCTCCACGGGGCCGCCCGCCAGGTCGGCGGCGAGCTTCTCGCCGTCCGCCTTGGACACGCCTCCGGTCGGGATCTTGCCGACCGCCGGGTCGCCGAGGGTGCCGGAGAGGGAGCCGTCGACGTTGTTGTAGATGATCGCGCCGACCGCGCCCGCGGCGGCGGCCTGGGTCTGCTTGTCGGCGAAGCTGCAGCCGCCGCGCTTGATGAGGGCGATCTTGCCGGTGAAGGTGCCGGTGGCGTAGTCCGTCGGCTCACAGCCGGGGGTCGCGTCGTCCGCGGGGGCCGGGACGGCGGCCACGGCGGCCCTGAGGCCACCGACCGGTGTCGACGCCGTGTACGTCATCGCCTTGATGTCGATGGCGCGGGGCGCGGGCGAGACCACCGAGAGCTTCTCGGCGAGCGTCTCGGTGTAGACGAAGTCGAACTTCTGGTACTCGACCTGGTAACCGGCCTTCTTCAGTTGCTGGTACACGTACGCCGCCGAGGCGTCGTGCCCGAGCGAGCCGGCCGCGCGGTGACCGCCGGCCGAGTCGGCTATCCGCTGGAACTTCCGCAGGTGCGTGAAGGCGTCCTCGGCGGAGGCCTCCCGGACCAGCTTCTTGGACAGCTTGGCGGCGTCCTTGGCCGCGGCGGCGCCCGGCTCGGGTGCGAGCCGGTCGGCGGAGGCGGGGGAGGCGGAGGCCAGCAGGAGCGGGGTCGCGAGTGCGGCTGCGGCCAGGGTGGCCACGGCTCTGCGAGGGGATGCGGTCACAGAGGTCCTTCCCGGTGCGAAAGAGGTTGAAGGGAAATTAGCGATCTCCCATGCTTCTGGGAACACATGTGCCGCAACTCACGTCATATTCCGTACGATTCGTTGCGGAGGCCATCACTCCGCGGCAGAACTTCTCGATGGCCGGTCGGACTTGGGCGCCCTGGCCGCCGTACCCGCTGACGTGCCCTTCCCGCCCGGCGCGGCCGTCCGGGCCGTCTTCGCCGCCTGCGCTGTCCTGCCCGTCTTGGCCGTCTTGGCCGTCTTGGCCGCGCGCTTGGCTTCCTGCTTGTACGCGCGGACCTTGGCGAGCGTCTCCGGCCCGGTGATGTCGGCAGCCGAACGGTACGACCCCTCCTCGCCGTACGGGCCGGCCGCCTCCCGCCAGCCCTCGGGCCGTACGCCGTACCGCTTGCCCAGCAGCGCCAGGAAGATCTGCGCCTTCTGCTTGCCGAACCCCGGCAGCGCGAGGAGCCGGTCCAGCAGCTCCTCGCCGGTGCCGGCGTCCGCCCACACGGCGCCCGCGTCACCGCCGTACTCGTCCACCAGGTACTGGCACAACTGCTGGACCCGCTTGGCCATCGAGCCCGGGTAGCGGTGCACCGCGGGCTTGGCGGACAGCAGCGCGACGAACGCCTCCGGGTTGTACGCGGCGATCCCGTGTGCGTCCAGGTCGTCGGAGCCGAGCCGCTGGGCGATCGTGTACGGGCCGGAGAACGCCCACTCCATGGGCACTTGCTGGTCGAGCAGCATCCCGACCAGGGCGGCGAGGGGGCTGCGGGCCAGCAGGGCGTCGGCCTCAGGCTGCTGGGCGAGGCGGATCGTGGTGGTCATGGCCCGATGATCGCGCCCCCGCCCACGGGCCGCACGGCGGAGTCCGCCGCTCAGGCGCCGACGCGCCTCCGCGGGTGCTGGGCCGTCAGGGTGGCGCCTCGCTCGGCCGGCGATGGTGGCAGGCACCACGGACAACCGGCCGACAGGCGACTACCCGGGACGGGGCCCGGTTCCGTACGGGTCAGGGGCCGGGGTCCCGTGCGGGTCAGGGGCGTAGTACGTCAGGAACATGTTGACCCCGCTCGTCACCAGGCGTTCCGTCAGGTCGTCGTCCAGGTCCGCGCCGTACTGGCCGAACACCATGTGCGGGAAGACGAGCAGCGCGTAGAGCTGGACGATCGCCGCCTCCAGGTCGGGGATCGCCAGGCGGCCCCGGTCGGCCGGGGCGCGCAGGGCGTCCGCCACGGCGGGTGGTGGCCCGCGGGGCCGTGGCCGCGCCAGGCCGCCCCCGGCTGCGGGAAGCGGTGGAGCTCGGTGGCGACGAGGGGGCGCAGCGCGGCCACGTCCTCGTTGGCCCGTACGGCGGCGACCCACGCGCGGGCCGCGTCGACGAAGGCGGCGCGCAGGTCGTCGGCGTCCCCGGTGTCCGCGAGCCGTGCGAGGGCGGCCGAGGAGTCGTCGTCGAGCGTCTCGTCGAGCGCGCCCGTGATGACGGCGGTGAAGAGGGCTTTCTTGCTGCCGAAGTGGTTGTAGACGGTCACCTTGGAGACGCCCGCCTCGGCGGCGATGGCGTCCATGCCGACGCCGAAGCCCTCGCGGAGGAACGGCGCGCGCCGTCTCGGCGATGGCCTGCCGCTTGCGGGCGGCGCGCGGACCGGTGGGGCGCCGATCGCCGGCGGGCGGACCGGCGGGCTGCTTCTCCTTACGGCGGGCGGCTTCGCGACGGCGTTCACCGGCTGCGCGGTGGCGGGCGCGGTGGGAGCGTCGGTCGCCCTCGTCCTCGTACCGCGGGGGAAACCGCACCTCGACGGCGTGCACGCGCACTGAGGGGCCTTCCGCACCCGCGCCGCCGCCGCGGGAGGTGGCCGCCGAGACCGGGTCGACCGTCGACCAGGCGGTGCCGGCCCGGCCGATCGGCGCCGGCTCACATGTCGGCGCCGTCCTCCAGGATCGGCCGGATGACGACGGGATAGTCGGGCGTGCCCTCGGGCACGGGGCAGCGGGCGATGCGCGCGGCGATCCCGGTGACCCGGTCCAGGTCGGGGCAGTCGAGCACCCAGTAACCGGCGAGCTGCACCTGCGTGTCGCCGTACGGCCCGTCCGTGACCACCGGACGCCCGTCCTCGTCGGCGGTGACGAAGCGGGTCCGGGCGGGCTCGGCCAGCCCCTGGCCGTCCACCAGCTCCCCGGACCGCGCCAGGTCCTCGTTGAGGCGCCGCATGAACGCGAACATCGCCTGCAGGTCGTCCTCGGACCACGCGGGGTACTGCGCCGACCCCTTACCCGTCATCGCGTCGTAGTCGGCCTGCGAACCCTGCACCATCACCAGGTACTTCATGTCATCGCTCCTCGCGCGTGCGGTGTCTCGGTTCTCGGCATCGGCACCGCCGCGCCGTGACATGAGTCACAGAGAAAAGATGGAAACTGTGGGCAACTGCCGGGGTTGTCCTTCTATGCGCCTGCGGGGGCTCGCACCCGTGGGGTTTCCCCCGGGAATCGCGCTTTCCCGGCCTTGGGCACGGCCATACGATCGCTCTCGCCGGTCGCGTTGCGTGAGCTCCACCCCGCCGCGGCTGCTCCCATTCTTTCGGACCCAGAAAAGGGCTCTAGTGAAGATTCGCCGCATTCTGGCGACGGCTGTCGCCGCCGCCGTGACGACGCCCGCCGTGCTGCTGTCCGTCACCCCCGCGTTCGCCGACACCAAGCCGTCCGCGCCGCAGTCGCAGACCACGAAGGCCGCCAAGAAGTCCATCGCCGAACTGGAGAAGGCGGCCGCCGAGGCGCAGAAGGCGTACGACGCCGCCCTCGCCGCCGAGAAGACCGCCAAGGCCGTCTGGGACGCCGCGATGGCGGACGACGCGCCGCACGCCCTGGCCGCCAAGGCGGCCGAGCAGGAGGCGAAGGCCGCCGCCGCGGCGAAGACGGCCGCCGACCAGGCCGTCACCGACGCCAAGGCCGAGCTCGCCGCCCTGCCGGCCGAGGCCACGGAGGAGGAGCGCGCCGCCGCGCAGAAGGCGGTCGAGGACGCCGAGGCCGTCGCCGTGACCGCCGCCGCCGACAAGACGGCCGCCGACGAGAAGGCCAAGGCCGTCGCCTCTGCCGCGGACGACGTGCGCGTCGCCGCCGGCCAGGCCTACACCAAGGCGCAGAAGGCCACCGCCGAGGCCCTGAAGGCCAAGAAGGCCGCCGACGAGGCGCTCGCCGACGCGAAGAAGGACGAAGGCGACGAGGGTGACGACGGTGACGGGGACGAGGAGGACGCGTGCGTCCTCGAGTCCAAGCTCACCACCGTGGTCACCGGCCTGCCGTCCAAGGTCGTCGCCGGTACGACGGTGAACTTCTCGCTGCGCGTGAGCAACGGCAGCAAGAAGACGATGGACGAGGTGTACACGCACGCAGCCGTCCACGCTTTCGACAAGCGCGGTTACAAGTCGTTCGACGACCTGCTGAAGCTGCAGTGGTCCTCCGCCTCGTCCACGAAGTGGAAGCCCCTCGACGACGACCGCTACATCGACGTCATCAGCCCGCTGAAGGCCGGTGCCCACACCGACATCAAGCTGCGCCTCACGGTCGACGCCAAGGCCCCGGCCGGTGAGGGCGTCGCCGTGGCGGCGGGGAGCTACTTCAACGAGGACGGCTCCTGCGGCGGGACCCCGGACTCCGACCTGTACGACTTCGAGATCGCGCCCGTGGGCACCAAGCCGGGCAAGGTCGATGACGCCCAGCCCAGCGGGAACCGCCCGCACGCCCCGGGCACGACCCCGCAGGGTGTGACCTCCGTCCAGCCGGTGAACGCCACGTCGGGCACCCTCGCCGCCACCGGTTCGTCCTCCGCCGTACCGCAGATCGCCCTCGCGGGCGGCGTCGCGGTGGCGATGGGCGCCGGGGCGATGCTCGTGGTCCGCCGCCGCAAGGCCGGCGCGGACGGCTGAGCCGACAGCGTCGATGACGCACCGTCGGGGGCCGGGCCGGCACGGTCCGGCCCCCGACGCCGTTCACCGCCGCCCGGCTGCCACCGTCGGGACGGAACGCCGCCGTGTACTGCAACGTGTGCCGGGCCGTCCTCAACGGGCGATAGCCGCGAACTGCGACCAAAACTGCAACCACGCACGTCGAAGGGCCCCACCGCGAACGGTGGGGCCCTTCGACATCGTGCCCGGTGAGGCACTGGCGGAGGATACGAGATTCGAACTCGTGAGGGGTTGCCCCCAACACGCTTTCCAACTGTCCGCGCGGCTGTACAGGGGCGTTCGTGGGGGTTCGCTCGGCAGGTCAGGAGGGGTGCGCGTACGGCGGCGAACGCTGGCGTCCGTGAGCGCACTGGACAAAGACCAGGACAACGAGGACTGCCGGCCCGGGGCCTGATGCGGTGCGCCGTTACGGTGCCGCTTCTAGGCGGTGAGTCCTCGCTGGTCCACCGCAACTCGGCTACCAGCTACACAAGTTACCGGTCCCGGCCGATACTGAGAGGCAGGCGCGTGGCAGAGGAGGGGCATGGAAACGTTCGACCTGAGTCGGCTGACGGACTTCGACTTTGAAGCCGTCTGCAAGGACCTGTTTGAAGAGGAGCTTGGCGTGAGGCTTGAGCTTTTCGCCGCTGGCGCAGACGGAGGAGTCGACCTGCGCCATCTCTCTTCGGCAGGAGAGTCACTCGTCGTGCAGTGCAAGCACTGGCACCGGTCCGGACGTGCAAAACTGATCGAGCACGTTGAAAATACCGAAGCGGCAAAAGTAGCGAAGCTTAAACCGCAACGATACATCCTTGCGACGTCGGCCTCTCTGACCAAAGGCGCCAAGGACAAGCTGTTCGAGATCCTCCAGCCTTACGTCAAAACTCCTAGTGATATTTACGGGAAGGAGGAGATCGACGCCCTTCTGCGCAAGCGCGATCACATTGTCCGCAGACACCTTCGTCTGTGGCTTACGAGCGCTTCAGTTCTAAACTCGCTGCTCGCCAAGAACGT
The DNA here is from genome assembly GCF_040612535.1 of Streptomyces sp. NPDC006368. Taxonomy (NCBI): domain Bacteria; kingdom Bacillati; phylum Actinomycetota; class Actinomycetes; order Kitasatosporales; family Streptomycetaceae; genus Streptomyces; species Streptomyces sp. NPDC006368. Next base: position 3,346 of record NZ_JBEXQK010000015.1, on the reverse strand, counting down.
TGTGACCCGCTCCCAGGCGTTGGCTGAAGAGTTCGACGGTACGCTGCGAACCTACGCGGTCAACCCCAGTTATGACAGGGCTCTCGAACTTCTTGAGAGTAGGCACGTGTGCGTTATCGCAGGCATCCCTGGGATCGGCAAGACAACCCTGAGTCAGGTTCTCAGTGCGCACTATATGGCCATGGGATATGAGCTTGTGGAGATCTCAGAGGATTCTGACGAGGCGAACCATCTGTGGAATGACGAGCTGAATCAGGTCTACTACTACGATGACTTCCTCGGGCAGACGACGTTCGATGAGAAGCTTGCGAAAAATGAGGACAGTCGACTTCTTTCGCTGATGAAGCGAGTCTCAAGAAGTCCCAACAAGCGCTTCATTCTCACGACTCGTGAATATATTCTCGCGCAGGCCAGGCAGCGGTATGAACGCCTCGATAGGCACTCGTTCGACGTCCATACCTGCGTCATTGACCTATCGGACTACACGTATCAGGCTAGAGCCTCCATCCTCTATAATCACGTTTATAACTCTCCGCTACCTCAGACGGTTAAGCAGTCATTTGCAGAGAAGCGAGTATATCGCCCGATCATTCAGCACCGAAATTTCAATCCACGCATTATCGCAGTCACGCTTGCAGAATCCGGATTGCTGTCGGGTCACCACGAGTCGCTGAGCGACGATATCGTCGCTAACCTCGAAGATCCATACCGGATCTGGGATCACATCGTCCGCAATCAGCTAGGTGAAACCGATGTGAAGCTTTTGAAGCTCATTCTGACGTTCATGTCGGATATTCGCCTGGACGACCTGCAAGAGCTGTGGATGGAACTTGGCGAACCTTTGCGTGAGCTGCGTAAGGCGCTGGGTGTGCTGGACGGCACAATGCTAAGAAGCATGCATCAGTACGGGGCTGTACACGTCGGCTTCCATAATCCGTCCGTTCGAGACTTTCTAGTCAACTATGTCCAGTCGGACATAGGCGAGGTAACTTCTCTCATCTCGATGGTTAGGAGGTTTGAGCAGCTAGAGACTCTCTGGCTCATTTTCCCGGCGCCAGGTGGAGGTCCTATGGCTGAGACCTACAAAAGGCGGCGAGATCAGCTCGAACAGGTCGCTTCCATGGTTTTCCATGCTGAGCCTGTCAATCTGCGTAACTCCAGGCACGGGAAGAATTATGTGCGTCGCGCCTGGCTGTGTCTAGAGATGGGGCTTGATCTTGAATCGGAGGTAATCCGGGAACTGGCTCTTGAAGCGGCTTCTGACGCAGATACCATCTTGAATGCATCGGAGTCGACTGACCTGCATGCGTTTTTTCAGACCCTGGCTCGACACAAAACTTCAAGAGGCGAAGAGATCATGTTCGACTGCATATCGTGGGCGGTCGAGTGGATTATGGGTGATCTCAGTGATTGGAACCTCATCGAAGAAGCCGAGGACTTCCTCCGATCCATCGAACACTACGACCCCGGGATCGAGGTTTCTGAGGCCCTAGCAAGGCTGGATTCGGTTCGGGATGACTATGCCGAATCGGCCTTCGAAGATTGGGCGCAAACTCATCGGGACCCGGTGTTTTCCGGATCGGAAATGAAGGAAGTAATCGACCACTACAAGGCAATCGGCTCAACTGATCCATTCGACATGAGTGAGTACGACAACGTATTGCAGCGCTTGGACGAGTACGACGCAGGGCATGAGACGCCCTTTGCAGCTCCTCGCAAAGACAGTGCCGCTGGGCTCGCATGGAACGAAGTAAGAGAAGTTCAAAGCATGATGCAGACCCTACGGGAATCGTCTGATTAGCCAGAGCTAACGGACCCATTCGAGACCCAGCCGCGAGGTCCACACCTCACCGGCGAACGCGCGGATGCTGCGGGACACGATCCTTGCCAAGCGCGCCACCGGTGGCGCTGAAGCAGCGTGAGCCGGCTGACCCTCGCCGATTTCTTCGACCCGACAGGCGAGCGCTTCGGCATTCCTACCTACCCGTGGCGCTACGCCCCGCGACGACTTGGCCACCCGCCGCCAACTCCGCATCCGTGGACTGCGGCCGGGAGGTCAGGACATCGCGGCACAGATCCTTCGGGCGTCGGCGGCGCGAACCGCTGACCGCGTACCTGTACTTGAGGAAGTCAAGAAGCTGGAGAAGCAGCGCGACGCGGGTTCGACGCAGCAGCCGGGTAAGGCGTGGACGGTTCAGAAGTGGCTTTGGCACTGGGTTGAGACATCGCCAAGCCGACCGTGAGCGAGAACAGGTACGACGGCTACGAGGTCGCCGTTCGCGTGCACCTCGTGCCCGGTGTCGGCAAGCACCGCCTTGACCGCTTGCAGCCCGAGCATCTGGAAGGCCTGTACCGCCGCATGCAGGCAAACGGGGAGCGCAAGGCCGGTACGGCTCACCAGGCTCACCGCACCGCCCGGACCGCGCTGGGGGAGGCCGTACAGCGGGGCTACGCGGCCAAGAACGCCGCCGCGCTGGCGAAGCCACCACGGATGGAAGAGGACGAATCCGAGGTAGAGCCCTACTCCGTGGAAGAGGTTCAGTGCCTGCTGCTCGAAGCCAACAAGCGTCGGAACCCCCGCTGGATGCTGGCATTGGCCCTCGGACTGCGGCAGGGCGAGACGCTTGGACTGCGCTGGTCTGACGTCGACCTGAGCAACGAGTACCTGAAGCTGCGCCGCAACCGTCTGCGCCCCAGGTACGAGCATGGGTGCCCCGAAGCCTCACCGTGTGGCCGAAAGGCGGGGTACTGCCCGGACAAGGTGCAGGTCCGGCGTGAGACGAAGAACACCAAATCCCACGCCGGCCGCCGCGCCGTGCCCCTGCCGGGCCCGCTGGTCGCCATGCTCCGCGCACACGCCGAGACGCAAGAGCGCGAGCGCAAGGCGGCCGGCGACCTGTGGGTCGAGTCGGACTACGTGTTCACCAAGCCGCTGGGTGGCCCCCTCAGCCCGAACACGGACTATCACGACTGGAAGCGGTTGCTGGGAGAAGCGGGGGTCCGGAACGCTCGGCTGCACGACGCCCGGCACACGGCCGCCACCGTGCTCATGCTGCTCGGTGTCCCGGACCGCGTCATCGATCAGATCATGGGGTGGGAGCCGGGCACCTCCGCGAGCATGCGGGCGCGCTACCTCCATGTGCCGGACGCCATGCTCAAGGATGTGGCCCGGAAGATCGCCGATGCCATCTGGGGAGCCCCGGAAGCACCCGCTGTGGACAAAAACCAGGACAACGAAGGCTGAGACACGTCGAAGGGCCCCACCGCGAACGGTGGGGCCCTTCGACATCGTGCCCGGTGAGAAAGGAAGAGAGTGGGTTAGGGAAAGAGGGTGTGATTATTTGTG